>JAKSMS010000060.1 GCA_024400415.1 Bacteroidales bacterium
AACGTGGGAATGGCTCGGTGGTCTTCGTCTCATTCTGGGCAAAACCAGTGGTAGCGATAGCCATGAGGCCAAGAAGCATACCAACTTTTGTAAGTTTTTTCAGCATGATGTTTTTAAGTTTATGTTATTAATAATCAATTCTATGCATAAACAATGAGCACACGATTATGCACACTATTTATTTTGCAAAGATACATCTTTTTTCTTTAATGCCAAACATATTTTGATAATTTTTGATTTTTTTTGTGTTTATGCGGGGTATCGATGCCTTCAATAAAGTTATCAACAGGTTATCAACATGCTGAAAATGAACATGATTTTGCACCAAAAAAGCAAAAAAATGGTTGCAGTAGAAATTTCTGTCAAACTGGTGGACGGATGATAAAAAAATGGAAGCCATACGCGTGCTGCCCAAAACTGCTTGTCAAGTCTGCATCTTTACCTACTATACCTGCTATGATTCGGGAGATTCGTGTTCGACACAATGTCACTAATGCGTTGTGGCTTTTTTTTGATATCCATGGGCTGCATCTTGTCATTCAGAGTCTGCCGATCGACGCGGCTGACGAGGTTGCTGCAATGGTGTGATTTCTTGGGAATTGGATGTGGAATTTATATTCTTTGGTTGTTTTTAGGAGGCATTTCGGTAGAGGCTGCATTGTTTATAAACATCTGGAATACAAACACTCAGCAGAGTTACTTTGGTATTATTTTGTAAAAAATTTTGCCATCTCGCAAAAAATGTGTACTTTTGCACCCGATTTTGTCCGCGGACAAGTCGAGAGAAGGCGACTGATTAGCTCAGCAGGTAGAGCACAACACTTTTAATGTTGGGGTCCTGGGTTCGAGCCCCAGATCAGTCACAAAAATTTTGTTGTGGTGATTGACTGATTAGCTCAGCAGGTAGAGCACAACACTTTTAATGTTGGGGTCCTGGGTTCGAGCCCCAGATCAGTCACAGAAAATGCCGGACGACTCTGTTCCGGCTTTTTTGTATCAAAAAATGAGAATACGCATTTTATTGATATATAGCCTCCTGACTGTCGGCCTTTTGGGGCCTTTGTCGGTTAGTGCCCAACAATCGAATGAGCAGCTGGCTTCATATTATTTCTCTAATGGCGACTACCCTCAGGCTATAGAGCTGTATGAGGCGCTATATAAGCGTACTGCCAACAAGTATTATTACCAGATGCTGCTGCGGTCGTACAAGGCGCTGCCTGACTTGAAGGCGGCCGAACGCCTTGTGGAGAGGCGTCAGAAGAAGGTGCCTGGCGACATTACGGCCTATGTGGACATGGGCGATGTGCTGATGGCCAGAAATGAGCCTAAAAAGGCGGAGAAAAACTATATGGAGGCCATTCAGCGGCTGGGATACGACTCAAAACAGCTTGGCGACCTGGTGATGGCCTTTGAATCAGCGGGACGTCAGGATCTGGCCATCAAGGCTTATCTGCACATGCGCGAGAAGGCTGGCGCGCCACTTGCCTATGTGATGGAACTGGCTACGCTCTATCAACGAGTGGGCGACTATGAAAAGATGATGATGGAGTATTTCGACCTGCTGGACAAAGCCCCCGGAAATATGGGGTCGGTGCAGATTGCCTTACAACGGGCACTGAACGAGACTTCTAACTCTCAGCTGGCGGAGGGATTGCGGCGCACACTGGTAAGCCGTATCCAGCAGCAGCCAAACAATATGCAGTACTTGGAGATGATGATATGGTTCTCGCTACAGCAAAAGGACTTCAATTTTGCCCTCACTCAGGCCAAGGCGGTAGATGCCCGATTCCCCGACTTGGGAGGAGAGCAACTGCTGCGGGTGGCCAGCATCGCACGCTCTAACGGCGACTATATCACTGCTGCCCAAGGCTATAGCGACTTGGTGAAAAAGGGTAAGGATCATCCGCTGTATTACGAGTCGCGTGTAGGCCTGCTGCTGAACGAATTTGACAGACTGAATGCAGACTATCCCCTCTCTGGCAGCCAGCTGAAAGAGCTTGAGCGCTCTTACGAAGAGGCCTTGGAGGAACTGGGAAAGAATTCCGGCACCGTGCAGCTGATGCGCAACTATGCCCAAATTGAGGCCTATCATGCCCATAAGGTGCAGGCCGCGGCGGACATGCTCTACGACGTCATCGAGATGCCCAAGGTGGACCCGCGAACCCTCAACGAGGCCAAGCTGGAACTGGGTGATCTGCTGCTTTTTGCTGGCGAGTTGTGGGACGCCTCGCTGCTCTACATGCAGGTGGAGAAGGCCAACAAGAACGATGTGGTTGGCGCAATGGCCAAATTCAAGAACGCAAAACTGTCATATTACAACAATGACTTCGAATGGGCCAAGTCTCAGCTGGACGTGCTGCGCGCCTCAACGAGCAAGCTGATTGCCAACGATGCTATGGAGCTCTCACTGCTCATCAGCGACAATATGGAGGAGGACAGCACGTACACGATGCTGGAACTATATGCTCATGCCGAATTGCTGCTATACCGCAATCTGCTGGATTCTGCGTGGGATGCCTTTGATGATATTTCGCATAGAGCCCTGTCGCACCCACTTTTTGACGAGGTGCTATTCCAGAAGGCTAAGATACGCATGCGCCAGGCCAGATTCGCTGAAGCAGACAGCCTATTGCAGCAGTTGGTGGACCTCTACCCTGACGATATTCTGGCCGACGACGGCTGGATGATGCTGGGCAGAATCAATGAGGAAAAGCTAAACAACATAGAACGTGCACGTTCGTGCTACGAGAAACTGATACTTGACTATCCCGTAAGCCTCTATGTGGATGAGGCTAGAAAGCGATATAACCTACTGAAAAAATAGTGTATGGCATACGATAAACGAAACCGAAACAGCAGACCCACCCAACCACGAGTGAAGGATGACGAGGTCAGGGCCAAGAAGCACCTAGGACAGCATTTCCTCACAGACGAGTCTATAGCCCAGCGAATTGCAGACAGCCTTACGGGCGAGATAAAGCAGGTACTTGAGATTGGACCTGGCATGGGAATGCTTACCAAATATCTGGTGGACAAACCGGAATATAACTTTTGGGTGATAGAGATTGATTCAGAGTCGGTGGTGTATCTCCACGAGCATTATCCGCAATTGCAGGTGATAGAGGGGGACTTCTTGAAGCTGGACGTATCTACCTTGTTCCAAGGGCCTTTTGCCGTGATTGGCAACTTCCCCTACAATATTTCGTCTCAGATACTATTTAAAGTCTATGAGTCAAGGAATCAGGTGCCGGAGGTTGTGGGCATGTTCCAGAAGGAGGTGGCCGAGCGAGTAGCCGCTGCGCCAGGATCAAAGACGTATGGCATTCTTAGCGTCTTGCTTTCTGCGTTTTATGATATCGAGTACCTCTTCACAGTGCACGAGCATGTGTTCAATCCTCCACCAAAGGTGAAGTCGGCCGTGATCCGCCTGCGCAGGAACGATGTAACTGCCTTGGAATGTGACGAAAAACTCTTCACAACCGTAGTGAAGACGGGATTCAACCAGCGTCGCAAGACGATGCGTAATGCATTGAAACCATTGGGATTGCCTCTAGATACAATTCCTGAGGAACTCCTACAGAAGCGCGCTGAACAACTAACAGTGGATGATTTTGTGCAGATTACCCAGCTGCTGGGCGCTGTTCGCGATGGTGTAACTAACTTGTAATATGTTATCTATGTCTATATTTACTTATCTACTGATCTCTTTCTCGGTATTTTTCCTCAGCCTGGTAGAGGTGAGAAACTCGGCTGAGGCCTTCCCTATCAAGCTTACTCGTGGTTTGGCCGTCGCCTGCGTGACTGCAATAGTGGAGTGTGCGATGATGGCTGTAGGAATGATAGTGTCTAACTTGCTGCCGCATTATGAGTTTCAGGACGTGAACAACATGATCTTCATTGGCCTGGCCTTGGTGGTGGCGATCCGCTTCTTGATGTCGGCATTCGGCAAGGCCAAAGAGAAGCCGGTCTTCGACCTTTCTCGGTGGGCGGGAGTGCTTTCGCTAGCGGTGGCCTATGGACTGAATATCTTTCTTGTGGGATTGGCCGCAGGATTCAAGGCCAACTTTGCTGCAGACTGCTATAAATCGTTGATACCATTGTTTCTATGTACATTCTTTGCAGTATACCTTGCCATCATGCTTGGACGCCAGAAGATGAAGATCAAAAGTCGTCGCTGGATGATAGTATCTACGGTTTTTCTGCTAGTGTTTGTGCTCAAGTGCGCCCTTGACTATTAATCAAAAAAGAATATCATGCTGGTAAAGACCTTTGGATGTGCAATTACCGGGATCGACGCCATGCTGGTGACGGTAGAGGTGAGTGTGGATATGGGTGTCAACTTTCTGCTTGTTGGACTGCCCGACAGTGCTGTGAAGGAGAGCCGGGAGCGCATATCCACCGCTATTTCCCAGTATGGCTACCATGTGCCGGGCAAGAAGGTGGTGATCAATATGGCCCCCGCCGATTTGAAGAAGGAGGGAACGGCCTACGACTTGACGATGGCCATAGGAATTATTGCCGCGGGCGGCAATATGAGGGCGGACATGCTTGACCAATATGTGATTATGGGCGAGCTGTCGCTCGATGGCAGCCTGCGACCGATCAAAGGTGTGCTTCCTATTGCCATAGCGGCTAGGAAACACCACTTTAAGGGTATTATCGTACCCTCTGAGAATGCACGAGAAGCTGCCATCGTGAACAACCTAGAGGTGTATGGCGCAGACAATATCAAGCAGGTCATCGACTTCCTGAACGGGGAGGGCCAACTGGCCTTGACCTCTTTTGATACCCGCGAAGAGTTCTCGAAGAGCTTGAACCAGTATGAGTTCGATTTTGCCGACGTCAAAGGCCAGGAACAGATCAAGCGTGCCCTCGAGATAGCCGCAGCAGGCGGCCACAACGCTATCCTGATAGGCCCCCCAGGCTCGGGCAAGACCATGCTGGCCAAGAGGATGCCCTCGATACTGCCGCCGCTCTCGCTGGAGGAGTCGCTCGAAACCACGCAGATACATTCTGTGGCGGGCAAGATGAAGAAGGAGGACTCGCTGATAGCAGTGCGGCCTTTCCGCAACCCACACCACACGGTGTCGGACGTAGCCCTAGTAGGCGGAGGCGTCAATCCGCAACCCGGAGAGATTTCCCTGGCCCATAACGGGGTGCTCTTCCTGGATGAGTTGCCAGAATTCAAACGTTCTGTCTTAGAGGTGCTTCGACAGCCTATGGAGGATCGTAAGGTCACTATCTCCCGCGCTAAGATGACGGCCGACTATCCAGCGTCGTTCATGCTCATTGCCGCCATGAATCCATGTCCGTGCGGCTACTACAACCACCCTACAATAGAATGTACCTGTGCTCCCGGAATGGTGAAGAAGTATATGAACAAGGTCTCTGGTCCCCTTCTGGACCGTATCGACATACAGATAGAGGTGGTGCCGGTGCCATTCAAGGAGTTGGCCGACAAGGCTCCGGGCGAGCCCAGCGAGGTGATAAGGGAGCGGGTTATCAGGGCCCGAAAGATTCAGGAGGGACGCTTCAAGGACCACGCAGGAATCCACTGCAACGCACAGATGACCAGCAAGCTGTTCCGTCAGTACTGTGTGCTCGATCAGGAATGCCGGGACCTGATGAAGGCAGCCATGGAGCGGCTGGGGCTTTCGGCCAGAGCCTACGACCGCATCGTCAAAGTGGCCCGCACCATCGCCGACCTCGAAGGCGCAGAGAACATCACAGTTACGCATCTTTCGGAAGCCATCAACTACCGCAGTCTCGACCGCGACAGCTGGGGCAGATAATAATATGTCCAATAAAGAATGAAAACAATGTACCGCACAATCTTCTTGATGGCTATCTACCTCATTCTATGTGTTTCGTGTGCTACTAAACGCGAGAACAACAATGATATCGAGACAGCCACAGCCGAGGCGCTAGAGACATGGCGCAACGACCATTTCGGCATGTTTATCCACTTTGGAGTCTATTCCAAACTTGAAGGAATCTGGCAAGGCGAACAAGTGCCATTCTATGGTGAGCAGATTATGAATCATGCCCGCATCACCATTCCCGACTATGAGGCTGTTGCCCGCGAGTTCAACCCTGTGGATTTCAATCCGAAAGAGATTGTTTCGCTGGCCAAGGCTGCAGGAATGAAGTACATCGTGATCACCACCAAGCACCACGATGGCTTCTGCATGTTTGACACCAAGACCACCAACTACGACATTGTTGACTTCACACCCTACGGCAAGGATGTGGTGGGCATGTTGGCCGAGGAATGTCATCGTCAGGGCATGAAGATAGGCTTCTACTACTCGCTGCCCGACTGGCACTATGCAGGAGGCATACCGCGCATAGAACCAGACCCTAACACCAAATGCTGGGAGCATGTCAACCAGGTCTATTCTCCACTTGAGAAGGTAACGCCCGCCCTCGAAGACTACATCGTGGAGCAGATTACCGAACTGCTGACCAACTATGGTGAAATCTGCACCATCTGGTTTGATATGGGACTTATCACCCCAGAACAGAGCCAGCGCTTCCGCAAGACTGTTAAAAGCCTACAGCCCAGATGCTTGATTAACGGACGCATCATGAACAATATGGGAGACTACATGACCCTCCCCGACAACGGAAGCGTGGCCTCGTATGGCGACCTCTATTGGGACAATCCTGCCTCACTCTATGGCACTTGGGGCTATAAGAGCTGGATCAAGCGTCCGGAGGTAGAGAAGCAGGTGGACGTGCAGCTTCATCGACTTCTCAGTACCGTTAGCCACGGCGGCGTATTCCTTCTCAATATCGGTCCAGACGGCAACGGCCGCGTAATAGATTACGAGAAGCAGGTGCTGAATGGTATAGGCGATTTCCTGCGTGCCAATCCCGATACGCTCGACCACTTGCTGCAGCAGTCGAAACTCCCACAAAAAGCTCAAATTGTAACTGTTACAGACAATAGCGTCTACCTCACACCCGACAACGGACTCTTTCATGCCGCCATTGACGGCACCGGCTATATGAGCATAGAGCCGGAGTCTTGGATTTCGTGGGAAGTGTCAGTAGAAAAGGGGGCTGATTATGACGTGTTTGTGATCTACAATCCAGAGAATACCGATAAGGAATACCTGGTCAATTGCGGAAATCAGAGCCTCAAATCGGTGCTGCCCGGCGTAGATGCAATGGTTCAGACTGCCTACATGGGCACGCTGCATCTCGATAAAGGCCTCAACACCGTCATCTTCGACCAGGCACAGCGCAGTCGTCCGCTCGAACCACTCGGACTCGAACTCAAGCAGATTTTGCTTAGAAAGAAGTAAAACATCTGGTTCTAAGAATAATAAAGCCCACGATTGCTCGTGGGCTTTCTGTTTCTATTGCTGAGTGGCCACGAGTTGTCCATCCTTTCGGTAGAGCGTATAAATCTTACTCCCCGCCAGCATCGGTATGCGCACCTGGGCATCCTGCTCTGGAAAGAGACGGTAGAGTGAGATGTGGTCATGCCGTTCTACAATCACGGCGGCAATATAGTTATCCTTCGTCATCGGACAGTCGTATTGCAGCAGGTACTCTCCGTCCATCTCGCAGCCACTGTCTGCTGTATTTTGCTTTCCAGAAGATCCTGCGTAGGTATTTGAGTATCACTCTCAAGCAGTTCTACAATCTCGTCGAGCGATAGCCCTGCCGCCTTTAGTCTGTGGATTGATTCCATCCTTTGCAACTAGCCAATGTGGTAGTTGCGGTAGCTAATCATTGTCGTCAAGGGCCAGTCCGCCGAGAGCCGTTTCCTTATAGAGGCTGGGGATGTCTTTGCCCGTACGCTTCATGGTATCAACCACTTTGTCGAACGAGATCACATGCTTGCCGTCGCTGGCAATCACGTAGAGGCATACGTCCAATGCCCTATGTGCCGCCATGGCGTTGCGTTCGATGCAGGGAATCTGTACCAGTCCGCACACCGGGTCGCAGGTGAGGCCGAGGTTGTGTTCCATGGCCATCTCGGCGGCGTATTCTATCTGCTGGGGAGTGCCGCCGTAGAGTTGGGTGGCAGCCACGGCAGCCATCACGCAGGCGGTGCCCACCTCGCCCTGGCAGCCCACTTCGGCGCCTGAGATGGAGGCATTGTGCTTGATGATGTTTCCAAAGAGGCCGGCGGTGGCCAAAGCCTTGAGAATGTCGTTGTTGCTGAAGCCGTGGGTGAGGTGCAGGTGGTTGAGCACGGCGGGCACCACGCCGCACGATCCGCAGGTCGGGGCCGTCACCACGCGTCCGCCTCGGGCGTTTTGTTCGGCGGTGGCCAGGGCGTAGGCCGACACGAGGGCGCGGTTGCGCAGAGTCTCGCGGAACGAGTTGGCCCTGACGTAGTACTGCTTGGCCTTGCTGCGCACGTGGAGCCCGCCGGGCAGCACACCGTCGTTGTCGATGCCGGCACGGATGCTTTCCTGCATCTGCTCCCAGACCTCGCCCAGGTATTCCCAGAGGTTTTCGTCTTCGTGCTTCTGCACATATTCCCAGAACGAGAGCCCTTTGCGCTCTATGTAGCCGTGGATGTCGGCCAGCTTGGAGTATTCGTAGACAGGCTTGTGCTCAGGCATGTTGTTGGGCCCTTCGGAGAGGTCGCCGCCGCCGATGCTGAACACCTCCCATTGGTCAATCACCTTGTTGTCAGCATCTAATGCTTCGAACTTCATGCCGTTGGTGTGGAAGTCCGACACGATGTCGGGCCGCCAGAGGATCTCGGTAGTGAAGGGGGACAGTGCCTCGACGATGGTGCGGTCGGTAAGGTGCCCTTTGCCCGTGGCCGCCAGGCTGCCGCACAAGGTAACCCGATAATGAGTGGCGTTGGGAGTGCGTTGGGCGAATAGTTCTGCAGCCTTATGGGGTCCCATGGTGTGGCTGCTCGAGGGTCCGAAACCGATCTTGTATATCTCTTTGATGCTGTCCATAAAGTGGTGAAATTTTTTGCAAAGATAGCCATTTTCTTCGAAATCTCCAATACAATCTTCAAAAAACCCTCTCAGCGGCCTTTCTTATGGCATGAAAGGCAGACATAATTGCGCTATATCTCCTTTTATTCTCCTTTTTATCTCCTTATTATCTGTTATTGGAGAAAAGAGATAAAAAAGAGAATAAAAGGAGAATAAAAGGAGATATAACGCAGATATGACTGATTTATATCGTTTTTTGCGTATTGGACGTTTAGTGGCGGATTGGCGTGCATGCTGGGTCGGGATACTGGTGGAAAGAAGTTTGGAGAAATGAAATTTCTTTTGTATTTTTGCAGAGTTGAAATTAGTGCGATTGCAGATTTATTGCGCTGAAAGATAGTGTATAATGAATAAAGAATATAGTTTTGACGCTGTGATTTTGCAGAATGGGGACATGGATGCTGCCTTTGTGGAGGTGCCTTTCGACATCAAGGCGCTCTTCGGGAAGGGACGCCTGCTGGTCAATGCCACTTTCGACGGCGAGCCTTACTGCGGCCAGATCGTAAGGATGGGACTGCCCTGCCATATCATTGGCGTTCGCAAGGATATCCGCAAGAAGATTGGCAAGTCGTTTGGCGACATTGTGCATGTAACATTCATGGAACGAGGATGATGGGACTGGAGTTTGTGCTCATATTCGTGATGGCTTTCGGGGCTGCCTTCGTGCAGCGGGTTACCGGTTTCGGTTTCGGCATCTTCATCATGACCGTCCTGCCCTACCTGCTGCCCTCTTACGGCGAAGCCACCACGCTGTCGGGCATGCTCTCCATCATGACGGCAGTGCCGATACTCGGTTATATCTGGAGGCATGTTGACTGGCGCAAGCTGCTGCCAATTCTGGCCACGTTTCTGGTCACTTCATGGATGGCCGTGCAACTGGTGTCGATGGCCGGCGACGGCCTGTTGAAGCGCATTTTGGGCGCGGTGCTGATATTGGCAAGTATCTGGTTCTATGTGCTTAACGACCGTGTGAAGGTAAAACCCACGCTGACGGTACAGGCCTCTATGGGCACGCTCTCCGGATTCATGGGCGGACTGTTCGGCATGCAGGGGCCTCCGGCAGTGCTCTACTTCCTGGCCACGGCTAAGGACAAGGACGAATACATGGCGCTGGCGCAGTGCTATTTTCTAATAGGCAACATCATGATGACCGTCTATCGTGCACAGAGCGGCTATCTTACTGGCGACG
>JAKSMS010000061.1 GCA_024400415.1 Bacteroidales bacterium
CTATTGAAATCTACGACATGGCCGGCCACGTCGCAGCCACCTTCCGCAACACCTCCACCCTCGACATCTCCAACCTCCCCCCAGCCCCCTACATCGTCAAAATCCACCTCCCCAACGGCACAACCCACCACCTCAAACTCATCAAACGGTAACCTTCCGAATATGACGCTTATCTAATAAGTCCAAAACATACCACTATGTCTGTTTTCAACCGGAGAAAGGCGACATTCAAAAAATGGATCAAGAAATCTGAATACAGGTGCGAAGCGGTAAAACAAGGCTCTCCGTCGAACACCTAAGAACAAAAAGTTGAATTTTTAGAGCCTACCTAATGTACTAAACATAAAATTTGGTCTTATGAAAAATTATTTAGCCATTGCATTATGCATCTGCTTTTTTTCTTTGGCATCTTGCGAAAAGGAGCAAAATATGCAAACTGAAATTCCTCAATCCGAACAATCAACGATTAGCCTAAATGGAACTTCATGGAGTTGTTCTATGGACGTGACTTACTCTAGCATGACCGTTCATAGCGATATCCAATTGGATTTTCTTACAGACAGTACCGCATTATATCAAGAAGAATTCTCGACAGGCGGAAACTCTAGTTTGGTTGAATTCAATATAAAGTATGTCTTCAATGGTACTGATAGCGGAGTTATGCAATTATCAAAAAATGGGCAAATCATTCCTCCTGACATTAACTTCTCGTATAATGACGGAGAAAAAACTTTGATTATGATTGAACCAGGAAATCTAACTCAAGAAGAACACGAAAGACTAGACAAGGTTTTTCATCCTAAGGAGTAATATGCCATCTTTAGGTCAAAAAATGAATTTATAGAACCCGCCACAATATATTTACAAACAATAACGCTATAAAATAAATCTTATGGTGGGTAGAAGACACTCTGCCCACCTAAAACTGTCAAAAGATTTTTGTTGGCTATGTAACAATGATTATGAAAAGAATATGTACCCTCCTTCTAATGTTTCTAAGTGTTCGTGCTATGGGCCAGAGTTTTGTTTCCAACGGAATAGTATATGGCATCACATCGGGGCAAACCGTTGAGGTGCAACCCTATTACAACATGCTGAGCAGCCCCTATAGCGGCGCAATCTCCATTCCTCAGACGGTGGAAGACAACGGCACGACTTACACTGTGACGGCATTGGCCGAATCGGCTTTTGAAGGTTGTGAAAACGTCACCGGAATGACCTTGCCGGCCACTATTCGCAGCATCGGCCCCTATTGCTTCTACAACACCAGCTTCACCACGTTGCAGCTGCCCGACTCGCTGCGCACCCTTGGCGACCACGCTTTTCTCTATTCCAGCATCTCGTCGCTGCATCTTCCGGCACATTTCGAGGAGTATGGCAGTTGCGCTTTCTGGGCGAGGAGCCTGAGCAGCATCACCGTCGATAGTGATAATCCATATTATCGTTCCATTGACGGATGCCTCTACAGCAAGGACAGCCTCACGCTCTGCGTGGTGCCGGATGGAGCCACGGGGGTAGCCAACGTGCCTTCGTATGTGCGCCACCTCGCTGATATGGCTTTCGGTTTCTGCCAGAACATTACATCGGTTTCGCTCCCCGAAGGACTGACCAGCATAGGCTCCTTTGCCTTCAACTGCTGTTCGCGAGTCAACAATGTGGTCATTCCCTCCACGGTGTCCAGCATCGGTATCTGCCCATTCTCCTATTGTCCGCAGCTCACCAGTCTCACCATCGCCTCAGGAAACAGCCATTATGTGATGGACGGACTGATGCTCTACAGCGCAAGCTACGACACGCTGATATCGTGCCACAAGTCGGAAGCAACGGTGACACTGCATCCCAACGTGAAAGTCATAGGCGGATTTGAGAACAACACATGGGTAAGGAATATCGACTTTCCCGCCGGAGTGACGGAATTGAGCGACAACTGCTTCAACGGCTGTTCGCTGACAACGATAGCCCTGCCTGCCCACATGAAGAGGATAGGTGCTTTGGCCTTTGGCGAGAACAAGAAGCTGACCAGCATTACCATGCCGCAGACCTTGCTGTCGATGGGCGAAGGGCCCTTCTCGTGGTGTGAGAAGCTGACTTCCGTAGTCATTCCCGACTCGCTCAAGATCATCCCCAAAGAGGCCTTCAACTCATGCCCTCGCCTGGCTTCTGTCATCTGGGGCAACGCCGTTGAGGAGATTGGCTATGCCGCCTTCTGGGCTATGGCGGCCACCGACCTCGTGCTGCCCGAGACGCTGAAAAAGGTCGACGACCTTGCCTTTGCTGCCTGCACCAACAATTTGCGGCATGTCACCTTCCGAGGACAGACGGATACGATTGGCGAGGCAGTTTTCCGCCATGCCAACCTCAATTACGTGCGCTTCAAGGCCGTTGTTCCACCCGCAGTTACAGGCGACGGACCCCTTTCCGATATTGGCCGACTCGACAGCATCGTGGTTCCCTGCGGCCATATCGACGCCTACCAGGCCGACAGCTATTGGGGTCAGTTTGCCGACAAACTCGTTGAGGACTGCAATCTGGGAATAGGCGAAGTGGCGGATATGCAGATAACAGCTTATCCAAACCCCACTACGGGCAAGGTGCGGCTGCAGGGCCTCGAGGAAGAGCCCGTCGCCATAGAACTCTATGATATGACCGGTCGCCACGTCGCCACCTTCTACCGCACCGACAGCTTCGACATCGGGCATCTCGCCAACGGATCATACATCGTCTCCGTGATTTCTCCCCGGAACCGCTATCTTGTCAAGCTCATCAAGTGGTGACTCGAAACTTTTTAATCCCCCAAAAAAAGAAAGGCGGCCCGCAATGGGTCGCCTTTTGTTATGGGGTGTTCTTTGGCTTAGTAGCCGAAGATCTGCTCGAGGGTGAGCTTCTTCACGGTGCCGAACTTGCCGAGGGCCTTGAAGTCCATGTCGGACTCTTTGCCGAGCACCATGTAATGCTTCTTCTGGCCGCGGATGTACTTGTGGTTGAAGTTCACTACATCTTGCATGGTGAGGGTTGGGTAGGCCTCGAGGTTGATCTTGCCGAGGGGTTTCTTCATATCGAAGCCCATCTTCTCGTAGCTGAGGTAGCTGTTGATGATGCCCATCTTGGTGGTGCGGGCGGTGCGGGTCTGGGAGATGAGGCTGCCCTGTGCGAGGTCGAAGTTGGCCTGTGCCTGTGGCATGTTCTCGAAGAGGTCGGTGAAGGCGTCGAGGGCGTCGATGAGCTTGTCGTTCTGGGTGGCGATCATGGCGCTGAAGGTGCAGTGGCCGTCCTTCTCGGAGGGCATGCGGTAGTAGCTGGTGGCGGTGTAGGCGAGGGAGCGCTTCTCGCGCATCTCCTGGAACACGATAGCGTTCATGGAACCGCCGAAGTACTCGTTGTAGATGTTCTGCACGGCCATGTTCTTGATGTTCATCTTCTCGCCGCGGTAGTATTCCTGGAGGTAGGTCTGGTTGGCGTTGTAGTCTACGAAGTATACGATGTTGCTGTTCACTGCCTGTGGGGTGACCTTCTTGTTGGCGGGCACCTTGGCGAGCTTCTTAGCAGTCTTGTGGTTGTTCATGATGGCGGTGTTGACCTGTGCCTCGGTGAGCGGGCCATAGTAGAGCACGCGGTGCTGGTAGTTGAAGAGGTTGTGGATGGCATCGGTGAGCTGCTGGCAGGTGTAGGCCTTGAGCTGCGACTCGGTGAGGATGTCCTTGGTTGGGCTGGCTTCGCCGTAGGTGCCGTAGTTGACGAGGGCGCGGAAGCAGTTCTGCTGGTTGGCCTTGGCGTCGTTGCGGCTCTTGAGGATGCGGCCTACGAACATCTGGAGGATCTGGTCGTTGGGCTGGCAGTCGCTCATGATCTCTTCTACGAGGGCCATGGCTTTCTCCATGTTCTCGCTGAGGCCGCTGAGGCTAACGGTGATGGTCTCGGTGCCTACGCTGAGGTTCCAGTTGCAGGCGAGCTTGTAGAACTCCTGCTGGAGCTGCTCGTTGGTGTGGCGGCTGGTGGCGAGGTAGTCAACGATGTCGGCAGCGAGGTCGATGGTCTTGTCGGCATTGTAGCCGAACTCGAAGCGGTAGTTGAGGTTGAAGGTGCCGTTCTCCACGTTCTTGACATAGAGCATCTGGGTGCCGTTGTCGAGTTTCTTGATGGTGAGGTCTTTGCTGAAGTCTACGAACTTAGGCTCGATGTCCTTCACCTGGCGGGCCTTGATCTCGCGGAGGTACTGGCTCTCGGCGTCGCGGCTCACCTCGATGGGGGTGATGGCTGGCTTGCTGACCTTGAGGATTGGGTCGGGCTGTGACTGGATCTTGTTGATGATAACATAGTTGTTGTCCTGGAAGAGGCGGTTGGCGTAGTCAACGATGTCCTTCTTGGTGATCTTGGAGAGCTCGCTGAGCTCGTTGCATACGTCCTGCCAGTCCTGATACTGCACGAAGGCGTAGGCCATCTGGCTGGCGCGGGAGTCGTTGCTCTCGGCCTGCTTCATGATGGAGAGCTTGGCATTGTTGATGGCTGCCTCGAGCATCCAGTCTTCAAACTGGCCTTTCTTCACGAGGGCGATCTGCTCGTCGAAGAGCTTCTGTACGTCCTGGAGGCTCTGGCCCTGGATGGGACGGCCGCCGAACATGAAGGCTGCGTAGTCGTTGAGGGTGTAGCATCCGGCGTAGGCGCCCATGCAGCGCTGTGCCTGGTTGATGTTGACGTCGATGAGGCCGCACTTGCCGTTGTTGAGCACGCTGCTGAGGAGGTCGGCGAGCATGGCTTCGTGGCTGCCGTTGCCGGCATTGATGCGGTAGGCGCGGACGGTGTTCTCGGCGTCGAGGCCGTTGACGGTCTTGGTGATGACGCTGGTGATGGGCTGCTCGGCCTCATAGCGGAGGGCGGGCACATTGCCTGGCTTCATATTGCCCCAATATTTGTCGATGATGCGGATGGCCTCGTCTGGGTCGAAGTCGCCGGCCATGGAGATGCAGATGTTGTTGGGCACGTAGTACTGGGCCACGAAGTTGCGGATGTTGCGCATCGAAGGATTCTTCAGGTGCTCCTGCTCGCCGAGGGTGGTCTGCATGCCGTAGGGGTGGTGGGGGAAGAGGGTCTTGAACATCACGTCGTTCACCTTGCGGTTGTCCTTGGTGAGGCTCATGTTCTTCTCCTCGTAGATGGTCTCGAGCTCGGTGTGGAAGAGGCGGAGCACGAGGTTCTGGAAGCGGTCGGCCTGGATCTCGCACCAGGTCTCGATCTGGTTGTTAGGGATATTCTCCACATACATGGTGTAGTCGTTGGAGGTGAAGGCGTTGGTGCCGGTGGAGCCGATGGCGCTCATGGCCTTGTCATACTCGTTGGCTACGGCCAGCTTGGAGGCCTCGTAGGAGAGGCTGTCGATCTTGTGGTAGATGGCGGCGCGGGTGGCCTCGTCGTCAAACATGCGATAGGCCTCGAAGAGGTCTTCGATCTTCTGGATGAGCACTTTCTCCTTCTCCCAGTCCTGGGTGCCGAGCTTCTGGGTGCCCTTGAACATCATGTGCTCGAGGTAGTGGGCAAGACCGGTGGTCTCGTGAGGGTCGTTTTTTGAGCCTGCCTTGACGGCGATGTAGGTCTGCACCTTAGGTGCGCCTGGGTTTACGCTCATGAACACCTTCAGGCCGTTGTCGAGGGTGTACTCGCGAACGCCCATGGGGTCGTTGTTGAAGGTCTTGTAGCGATACTGTTTCTGGGCCATGGAGCTGCCACAGAGCATCAGTACTGCCACAAAGCATACGATAAATTTTAGATTTTTCATTGTATAATGTTATGAATTAATAATTTGCACCAAACACGCCTTGCGGACGTCTGATGCAAAGGTACGACAATTATTTGAAAAAACAAGTTTTTGGAAAGAAATTTTATCGTTTTTCGATAATTTCTTTCTTTCGGCGCTACCTATCACCTCATTAGAGGTGAGGCCTTGGAGGCGGAGGCCATGGGGTTGGAGTGGAGCTTGTCGAGGAACTGGACGTTCTCCCTCACGGTCTTGAGCACTACCTGGTCGAAGTCGATATCGCCATTGGGGTGGACCTTCACTGTGATGGGCAGATAGCTGATGGGCAGTCCGTTGAGGGCTTCGCGATGAGGAATGAGGCGGGCGGCATCCTTCTCGGTGGTGAGGATCATGCTGCCCTGTGGAAGCTTGGCATAGGCGGAACGGATATGCTCGAGGTCGGCGGCGGCGAAGTCGTGATGGTCGGCAAAAGCGAGATGGGCGACCTTGGCGTGGCGGGACACCTCGTCGACAAGGGGCTGGGGATGGGCTATGCCGGTGACGAGGAGCACCTGAGGCGTATAGGCTGAAGGGGAATCGCCGAAGAGGCCTATAGGATCGCCGTAAACGATGCTGGAGAAAAAGACTTTCTGATAGGGCTTGAGTCCTAAGGAACCGATAATGAGATGCTTCTCGATGGGGTTGATCTTCTCGGGCGACTTGGTAACCACGACGATATTGGCACGCGAACGGGCCGACTTGAACTCGCGCAGGTTGCCGAAGGGGAGTATCTGGTCGCGATAGTAGGGGCACTGATACTCGGTGAGGAGGATATTGAGCGACGGCTTGACGTAGCGATGCTGGTAGGCATCGTCCATCAGCACCAGCTGCGGGGGCTGCTGGAGGCTGAGGAGCTGGCGGATGCCCTCGAGGCGCTTCTCGCATACGGCTGTGGCCACATGAGGGAACTTGGAATGCAACATATAGGGCTCGTCGCCAATGGTTTCGGCCGTAGCGTGCTCGTCGGCCAAAAGGAAGCCTTTGGTCTTGCGCTTATAGCCGCGGCTGAGCAGCGCCACAGAGAATTCGTCGCCCAGAAGGGCGATAAGATGCTCCACCATGGGGGTCTTGCCGGTGCCGCCCGTGGCGAGATTGCCCACGCTGATGGTGGTGACCTGCGGCGAGGTCTCCTTCTTGACGCCGATAAGGAACAGGAAGTTGCGGAATGCCACGCCGATAGCATACCACATAGTGAGCGGAAATAAGCAGTAGGAAATGGTTTTAAGACTCATGATCAATGGTTTTGTTTTGTTGCTACATTGATGAGGCTTCCGTTGCGCAACAAGGGTACCACGGGGCAGGTGTCTTCCTGGAAGGCAAAGCGGATGTCGCTATCGTAGTTCATGCGCTGGAGGCGCTGTATATGGGTGCCGCGCTGGCAGTAGGAGTAGAGGTCGGCAGCCGCCTCATGATAGGCCGCCACGGCCATGTGGGCGGCATCGTTGACGGGCTGATAGCCAGACAGGCGCTCGATGAGGCGGCCGGCAAAGAGGGTGTCTTCGAGCGACACGCTGCCCATCCATCCCGAGCAGAGAATCACCAGGTCGCGCTCATCATTTTCGAGATAGTCCACCAAGGCCGAGAGGTTGGAGAAGCATCCGGCCAGCACCTGCTCGCTATCGGCAGAGGCCTTGATGATGCCCACGGTGCCGTTGGTGGTGGAATAAGCCAAGCGACAGCCTCTGAGATCCATAGACATGTATTCGGTAGGCGAATTGCCGCATTCGGCGCCCATCACCTTCTGGGCATTGCGCTCGGCAGCAAGCATATAGCCCCGCTCGCGGTAGGCGGGCAGCGGGTCGAGCGAATCGAGGGGCACCACCTCGGCGACACCCACCTCGAAGGCGGTGCAGATGCTCGTAGTGGCACGCAGCACATCTACCACCACGGTGGTATGGCCTTGGCGAATTACACGCGAAGGGTACAGAATAGGGCTAAGTACTAATTCTACATTCTTCATACAGCAATTATAAACGCAAATGTAATTATTTTATTGTCAGCCTTGTTCACACAATGCAGAAATTATTATCGGCCAATCTGAAAAAAAGTTGTATTTTTGCACCATAAAAAACATCGATTATGAAGATCAACCCAAACTATAAGATGCGCGAAGTCTGCGGCGAGCATATCATCTTGATGCAAGGCGCCAAGTCTGGCGACCTCACCCGCCTGGTGTCCTTCAACGAGAGCTCGCTCCTGCTATGGGAAAAGCTTTACGGCAAAGACTTCGAACTGGCCGACGCCACAGCCCTGCTGACCGAGACCTACGACGTAGACGAAGCCACCGCCCAGCACGACGCCGAGCAATGGATCGAAACCTTGAAGTCCAACGGAATCATACTATGAGCACCTGCCTCACTATAGCCGGACACACGCTCGCCGTAATGGGACTAGAAGAAGAGGCGCTGCTGGGCACGCTGCCCGGATTTGAGCCCTTCATCAGCCACGACGAGGCCGAATGGGAGATACGCTTTACGGACATGGCAGACAGGCCCTCATTCTCGTCGCTCTACCAGTTCGACTTCAACCAGTCCATTCCCTGCCGATTCGGCAAATCCGAGGGCGCCTACCTCTTCGAAATGGGCACTGGCAACGAAGCAGTGTTCATGCGCTATCCCGCTGGCAACGTGGTAGAATGCAGCCACTGCCCTCAGCGCGACTACCTGAGATTCCTACTCTGGATGGCCTTCACACTGCTGGCCATGAGCCGCCG
Organism: Bacteroidales bacterium; assembly: GCA_024400415.1. Lineage (GTDB taxonomy): Bacteria > Bacteroidota > Bacteroidia > Bacteroidales > P3 > Colimorpha. The sequence continues at coordinate 8,502 of JAKSMS010000061.1, forward strand.
CGTAATGCCCATCCACGCCTCCACCATCATGAACCAAAACAAGGCGGTGCTCTTCCTAGGCGAATCAGGTACCGGGAAAAGCACCCATACCTCACTCTGGCTGAAGCACATACCCGGCTCAGAACTGCTCAACGACGACAGCCCCATCCTGGCCATCGAAGAGGGCTCTGCCGTAGTCTACGGCTCGCCCTGGAGCGGCAAAACCCCCTGCTATAAGCCCTTGCGATGCGAAGTGGCCGGACTCGTGCGCCTGCGCCAAGCCCCTCGCAACGAGATACGCCGCCTCGACGTCATGCGCTCCATATCGGCCCTACAGCCTTCGCTGCCCCCAGCGCTGGCCTACGACGCACAAAGCGCAGACTACCAGATGGAACTGCTGTCGGCACTGCTTAGCCAGGCACCCGTCTTCCAACTCGACTGCCTGCCCGACGCAGAAGCCGCACAACTCAGCCACAAGACCCTCTTCCAGCCATGAAGTCCATCCCCAACGAGATACTGTTTGCCGAGGTGAAAGACCGGCTCGCGCGGGGCGAAAAAGCCCGCATACTGCTGGTGGGCACTAGCATGACCCCCGTGCTGGAAAGCGGCGCTTGCTACGTAACCCTCAGCCCATTAGACCGAGAGGCAGAAGTGGGCGACGTGGTGCTGGCCTCCTACCGCGGACGCGAGATACTCCACCGCATCATCCGCATCAGCGGCGACGCCGTGACCCTCCAAGGCGACAACTGCTACGGCACAGAGGCCGTCCAACAAAAAGACATCCTAGCCCTGCTCACCCATGTAGACTACCGCGACGGCCGCTCCATCGACTGCAGCAGCCCCCTCTGGCAGCAGATGAGCCGGCGCTCGCTACGCCGCAAGCGCTACCGCAACCTAGCCATACGCCACCTAGGACGCGACGGCCGCAAACGACTGAGGCCATGGTATTTCCTGCTGCTAGCCATACTCATGTGGGCACCCCTCAACGGACTAGCCGCACAGTTCCCCAACTACGTGCTCGGCCTGCGCGCCGACCACTTTGTGCACGCCTCCATCTACATCCTTTGTGCCCCATTTTTGATGGACCTCATCCTACGGCAAAACAGCAGCCGCACAAAACGCCTCCTGCAGTTCCTGCTGCTATGGGCCTGCTGCGGCCTGGTGGGCATCACCACCGAATGCGGACAGATGCTGCTTCCCTACCGAGGCTACGACGTCAACGACCTAGTGGCCAACTTCATAGGCGCCACCCTCGGCTGCATCATCGTAGCCGCCTACCGCCTCAGAAGAGCCCGCCATCAGTCCTCCCGGCAAACTGCGGCCTAACTGCCTATAATCTCCGTGTTATCTCCGTGTCAACTCCGATAAAGAGGACCAAGGAAACCGCCATCTAATCCAAAGAAAAACCTCAGAAAGGCGCCCTAAATTTGGATATTACGAAAAAAAATTGTATTTTTGTATTTTCTAATAATATTAAAAACTACAGAATATGTCTGAATGTTTGGTAGTTACACCAACATATAATGAAAAGGAGAATAT
>JAKSMS010000062.1 GCA_024400415.1 Bacteroidales bacterium
CGGCCTTCGGCAGTTGCTGAGAGTACAAGTGTACAAGCGGTTTGAAGTGGTTGCGTGCTAAGATTTTTAGTTTGATTTTCAGTAAGATGTTTAGTAGATTTTTGAGGAGCGAAGCGACGATTCCTCCAAAAAAAGATTTTACTCCTCAAATTTTCAGTTAGATTTCTAACACAAGAGACAAACCAAAGATTTTCAGTATGATGTTTTAACATCCGACTAAAAATCAAAATAAAAATCCGACTGAAAATGTTGGAAGGAAATTATCTAAGAGAGCGCCCTTCGGGCTTAAAATCCACTAAAAATCAGACTAAAAATCATTTAAAAAATCCATATCATCAACATACTGCAACAAAACGTATTGTCTTGGCGTTTCAAACGGAGAGCCCAAAAGCTGCTTTTGAGGCCGTAGTGCAAAACGACATAAGCGAAGCGAATAACTTCTTAACTCCTAAACTTCTTTAACTCCTAAACTTCTCAACTATGAAACAAAACATTGACCCCAACAAGGTGAAGCAGGTGATCGACCTGATCGTGAAGATTCTGATCGCTATCTCGACCACCATCACCGCCGTAAACATATAAAGGCGCTTTGACTATTAATGATTAAGCAGGCTATGGACGGCATCGTGGACCCAAACAAAAGGTAATCCTTCTTCATCCTCGCAAACCTCGTATGCAAAATGAAAGTCTTCTACTATAAACTCTCGGTATCCTTTCTGAATCCATTCTCGATGCACTCGCGACAATGGATACTTGCTGGGGAACGCCCCCAAAGACTCTAACGAGTCCAATAGGCGATCCTTTTTCTGAACAACGACTTCTTCATCTAATGAGACATGGAGTTTTAAAGCGGCTGTGTAGAATGAATCAAGGACGGCCTTGACCTTCTTGTCGACAAACACCCTCATTTGGAAGGATGGAAGTGGTTGTGGATTATTTCGGTGAGGCTGCGATCGAGTTCCTCTAAGGTAACGCAATTGGCTTCTATTTCTGACCGAGAGACCCTTCGGAGTGGCTTTTGACGAGGTTCTGTGAAGGACTCTCCCTGCGATGAAATGGCGTAGAGTTCTGCAGGATCAGCAACTTGCGAGATTATCGGTTCGTCTTCTTCGTAGTGTTTCATGTCTGCAAATATACAAAAAAAATCTATAATGGACAAACAAGCTATCTCGACTCTGACTGCTGTGGTGCTGCTAGCGTCGGGCGTGGTGCTGAGCTTCATCGGCTTCTTCACCGAGCCGAAAGGAGAAATCTCAGACAGCGTTCTTTGGTATCTGTCGCAGACGCTGATTTACGCCGGTTCGGTGTTCGGGCTCAAGGCCTACGTGGACCACATGATGAAGCGGTAGAGGCCTTCGGCAGTGGCAGCGGCCTTCGGCAGTTGCTGAGAGTACAAGTGTACAAGCGGTTAGAAGTGGTTGCACGCTGGAAAGGGTTCGCTCTGCGAGCGAGAAATAATATACTCGGCAAAGCCTCGTAGAAATAGATTATTTTGAAATCTTATTTCCAGCGAGTGTAACGAGCCAAAATATTTCTCGCTCAAAGAGCGAACCCCTCACTCGAGACTCGCTGACGCTCGTAGAAATAATCTTTGCGCTTACGCTTAGAAATATTTTAATAATTTATTTCTGGCGAGCCCCTGCGAGCCAAAAGATTTACGATCAGAGATCGTGACGATTCGAGCTACGGTTTCGAAAGTGAACTTTCGGACGCTCCGCTATAATCGTCCTCAGCGCAGCTGAACAACACTAGGATAATCCCGCGAAGAGGGAAAGATTAAAAGTCTGTCGCTGGATGAAGTGGGGCGAAGGGCGCGAAAACGCGGTCGCTGCGCTCGCGTGCCTCCGGCTTTGTCGTCTCTTGGGCGATTCCTGGATTCGTCTTATCGGTGCGGCTGGAGATAGGGAGGGAATAGCGAAAACGTCACCACGTCACCATTTAATACAGAGGGCATACACTTTTCGGAGTGCGTGCCCTTAAACTTTTGAAGGTGGATCTATATCGGCACTAACTTTGCACTCTGCCATCTGGCGAAGCCTTTTGTGTGGCTGTGGCAACCTCTCTGCAACTCTAAAAATAACAATTAATCAATAAAAAGTTGTATCTTTGCACCGCGATAACAATCGTAGAAAGGTCGGCATACTGACCTTACAAAACTAGTGCTCAATAAGATATCGTAAAGAAAGAACTCATGCCCAATATCAAAAAAATAGCTGGAATACTGCTAGCGGCACTTTATCTGTCGTACTTTGCGGGCACTCATCTTTTCTACCACAGCCATATCGTACAGCACACCACAGTAACCCACTCCCACCCCTACTCGAAGCACCATAGCCACTCGCTGACGCAGCTACAGCTGATCGACGAGCTATGCAGCTACAGTCTGACCGACGATCTGGGCTGGGAGGAGATGCCCGCAGCCACATGCCAATATTGGGAATACCCCATTCACGCCATAGGACAGGCCGCCTTGCAGGCTCCGCAAAGCGCCTCGCTCAGAGCGCCGCCCGCCGTTGAGGCATAATCCCCCAACAAATCACTAGACTTCGCCAATCTGCGGGGAAAGGAACCGCATGCGGAGCGAAGCTTTATTTCAAAAATCTATTATTCACCAACACTTTCGGGGAACCCTAGTGGCACTTTGGCCACACCCGGGAGCACTGCACATAGCATATGAGAGGAACAATCATACCATTGCTCTGCCTATGCCTGCTGGCATCGTGCGCAGGCAGCAATACAACAGAAAATGAGACGGCTAGCGGCGACATCCGCGTTGACGGCGACACGCTGACCGTAACCCCAAACTCGGCAACAGCGTCGAAACTGGCCACCACCAAGGCGGTTAGCGAAATGCACGAGATGACCATCAGTACAACGGGCGAGGTAACAGCCATACCGACCGCCTACGCCGAAGTGGCAGCCCCCTTTGCCGGACGCATCACCAAATCGCTGGTGCACATTGGCCAATCGGTAAGCGTTGGGACGCCGCTCTTCGAGCTCTACTCGGCCGATTACTCGGAGGTGGTGAAGAACTACCTGCAGAGCGTATCGCAGCTAGAAGTGGCCAAGAGCGCCTACAACCGAATCAAAGACCTGCACGCCAACAAGGTGGCCTCTGCCAAGGAACTAGAAGAGGCCCAGATGGCCTACAACCGCGAACTGGAAGAATACCGCCACGCCATGGCCGTGGCCAAGGAATACCAGATTGACCTAAAGCACGCTGAGGTGGGCCAGCCGATGATAGTGCGCTCGCCGATTGCCGGCAAGGTGCTGAGCAACGACCTGGTGATGGGCGAATACGTGAAAGAGGACGCCGACGCCAAGGTGGTGGTGGCCGACCTGAGGAAGGTGTGGGTGAAGGTGAACGTGACCGAGATGGAGGCACCGCTGATGAACAGCGTGGAGGAGGTGTCGGTAAGGCTAGTCTCTGACCCAGACAGCAGCTTTAGCGGAAGAATAACCTACATGGGAGGCATGCTCGACCCCGAGACGCGAACGATGCAGACCATCATCGAATGCGACAACTCCAAAGGCCGCATGCTGCCCAACATGTATGCTAAGATAAGCCTCAAGACCACCGGAAGGAACTGCATCATAGTGCCCAAGAAGGCCGTGCTGCAAGGCGACGGAAGCCGCTATGTGCTGCGCAAGATCGGCGAGAACAAATACCTGCGCACCAAGGTGCAGGCCCAGACGGCCGACGAGGATCGTCTGATAATCACCGACGGACTGAGCATCGATGACGAGATAGTAACCGAGGGAGCATTCCTGATGATAGATTCGAAATAGGCCATGATAGAGAGACTCGTAAACCTAGCCGTCCGCCATCGCGGACTGATGATAGTGGCATTTGCCGTGCTGTCGATAGCCGGCATACTGGCCTGGAGCGCACTCTCGATAGACGCCTATCCCGACATTTCCGACACAACGGTGCAGGTAGTGACCCAGGTGCCGGGACTGGCTGCCGAAGAAATAGAGCAGCAGATAACCATACCCGTAGAGCGCACGCTGAACGGCATACCCGGACTGAACACGATGCGCAGCAAAAACTCCTTTGGACTGTCGACCGTAGTGATGGTATTTGACGACGGAGTAGACGACTACTGGGCACGCCAGCGCGTGAACGAGCGCCTGACGGGGATAGAGCTGCCCTATGACGCCGTGCCCGAACTCAACCCCCTCACCTCCCCTACCGGAGAGATATTCAGATACATTGTGGAGAGTCCCGACGGCAGCCACGACCTGCGCCAGCTCACCGACATTCAGAAATGGACCATCATTCCCTACCTGCGCCAGATACCGGGCGTAGCCGACGTGGGCAACTTCGGAGGCATCACCACCCAATACCAGATAGAGCTCTCGCCCGACTTGATGAGGGAATACGGCGTATCGCTGGCCGACATCACCGAGAAGGTGGAGCAGAATAACATGAACGCCGGCGGCAGCATGCTGATGGAGGGAGACTTAAGCTATGTGATTCGCGGCATCGGCCTGGTGGACGACCTGGAAGGGCTGGGCAACATCGTGGTGAAGAGCCGCAACGGCGCACCCGTATACCTGCGCCAACTGGGAGAACTCAAATACGGAAACCTGGAACGCAAGGGCCTGCTGGGATTCAGCGACGACGAGCGCGACTACGACGATGCCGTGGAGGGCATCGTGCAGATGCTGCGCGGCGACAACCCCTCCGAGGTGCTAGACCAGATACACCAGAAGATAGAGACGCTGAACAACGAGATACTACCCGAAGGGGTTGAGATACACCCATTCATGGACCGCACCAGCCTAGTTGGAGAAACCCTCAAGACCGTGTCGCACACACTTATCATCGGCATGCTGCTGGTGGTGTCGGTGCTGATGCTCTTCCTAAGGAACCTACGCGGATCGGCCCTGGTGGCGCTGACCATTCCCCTAGCACTGCTGATAGCCTTCATACTGATGCAGGTCACCGGCGTGCCCGCCAACCTGCTCTCGCTAGGAGCCATCGACTTCGGCATACTGGTAAACGGCGCCATAGTGATCATGGAGACCATACTCAAAGAGCGAGAAAACAACCCGACCCGCATGCTCACCACTCGACAGGTATGCATGCGCACCTCGCAGGTGACTAAGTCCATCTTCTTCTCTACCCTCATCATCATCACTGCCTACCTGCCGCTCTTTGCCTTCCAGCATATGGAGAGGAAACTATTCACACCTATGGCCTACACCGTGGGCTACGCCCTTGTAGGTTCGCTGTTAGTGGCATTGCTGCTCACGCCTGGGCTGTCGTTCATGGCCTTCCGCAAGCCCATGAAGCTATATAAAAACAGGTGGCTGGCAAAGATAACCTCAGCATACAAGAGACTGCTAGACCGCGTTGTGGACAGCAAACGCCTGGTGTACGTAGGCCTGGCCGTCACGCTGATAGGATCGGGCATCATGTTTGTCACCGTAGGCAAAGACTTCCTGCCGCCACTCGACGAAGGCTCTATCTGGATCCAGGTACAGCTGCCATCGGGAATCTCCATGGAGAAATCCAACGAGATGTCGAAAGACCTGCGCAGAATGCTCAGCCAGTTCGACGAGACCTCATACGTGATGACCCAGCTGGGCCGCGACGACGAGGGTGCCGAATGCTTCTCACTCTCACATGTGGAGGTAGGCGTGGGACTCAAGCCCTACAACACTTGGAAAAGCGGACGCACAAAAGCAGAACTCATCGAGGCCATGTCAGACTCCATTGCCAAGATGCCAGGATATTCGGCAGGATTCTCGCAACCCATCATCGACATGGTAATGGACCAGATAGCCGGCACCCACAGCGACTTGGCCATCAAGGTATACTCCGAAGACTTGGCCGAAAGCCGCAGAGTGGCCGACGAACTAGCCAAGCTCTTGGCCGAGATTCCCGGAGCCACCGACGTGGCTGTCGACCAAGAACCGCCAACGCCACAGCTGCAGATAGTTGTGGACCGCAACCGCATAGCCCAATATGGACTCAATGTGAGCGACGTGACCGAACTGATAGAGCTGGCCATCGGCGGCAAAGCCATATCGGAGATCTACCAAGGCAGCAAGGTATACGACATTACCTGCCGCTATGCCGACAACTACCGCAACTCGCCCGAACGCATAGGGGCACTCACCCTCACCACCGCAGACGGAACCATGATACCCCTCTCGGCCGTAGCCGATATCAAGATGGAACTGGGAGCCAACACCATCATGCGCGAAGAGAACCACCGATACTGCCTAGTTAGGCTCAACCTCAGAGGCGCCGACCTCTCCACCTTCGTGGCAGAGGCCGACAAGCTGATCGCCGAGAAGATACAGTACAATCCCGACCTCACCAGCCTCCATTGGGCCGGACAATTCGAGAACCGCAACCGCGCCTTCTCCAGACTAGCCCTCGTGCTGCCTATAGTACTGGCCGTAATGTTCTTGCTGCTGATCATCGCCTTCGGAAAGATACGCCAGGCCGCCCTGCTGATGAGCATCATTCCGCTGGCCCTCTTTGGCGGATTGCTGGCCCTCAACGTCAGAGGAATGACCCTCAACGTCTCTTCGGCAGTAGGATTTATTGCCTTGATAGGCGTCGCCATTCAGAATGGAGTGATCATGATATCGCATATCAACACCCTTCGCCAAGAGCACCTGCCTCTGAGACAAGCCGTAGTGGAAGGAGCCACCCATCGCATCAGGGCCATATTGCTCTCGGCCACGGTGGCCGCACTCGGACTCTTCCCAGCCAGCATCTCCACCGGAATCGGCAGCGACGTGCAGCGTCCTCTGGCAACAGTAATAGTCTACGGACTCATTTTCGCCACCATCGTCACACTCTTTATCCTGCCCTCTATATACTACATGGTAGAGCGTCACATTGAAGAAAAAAAGAATCTAAAAAAATGAAAAGAACCATCATACTCATAGCCGTCTGCCTGATAGCCACCACGATTCGGGCCCAACAGATCGACTACACCACATACATACAGAAGGTACTCAGCCAGAACCCAGCCTTCAAAGCAGCGCAGCTTGACCTCGAGGCCTCGCAGGCAGACCTCAAAACAGCCCGCAAAATCACAGACCCCGTCCTGTCGGCCGAATACGGCAACAACAGCGACTGGGACATAGAGATGGGAGAATCCATGAGCATAGAGCTCAGCAAGACCATTTCACTGGGCAAGCGCAGCGCCCGCATACATGTGGCCGAAAACAGCCTCAAGGCATCCGAGGCCGGACTGCTCGACTTTACAAGCCAACTCCGAACCGAAGCCACCAACGCCTACCTGGACGCCCTGCTAGCCCAAGAGCAGATGAGAATAGCCGAAGAGAGCGCCAACAACCTGGCCAAACTGTACCAATCAGACAGCCTAAGAGCTGCTCGCGGCGACATATCGGAGCTCGATGCCCTCCAAAGCAAGCTAGAAGCCAACATTGCCAAACAAGACCACCTCTCAGCCCGTGCCAAGTACCAGAATGCTCTCCTAACCTTAGGGCAATACATAGGGCAGGCGCAAATGGGCACCAGCTCTATAGCCGGGCACCTGGCCGTACCTAACCGCACCTACCACCCCGCCCAGCTGATTGACTCGGCACTTGCTCATCGACAAGACCTGCTAGCCGCGCAACACCTCTCAGATGCAGCCCAAAGCGAACTCACCGCATTGCGGCGCGAACGAACTCCCGATATCGATATCGCACTCGGAGCCAACTACAATACACGCGTCCGCAACGAAGAGGCCCCAGCGCCACAATTCATAGGCTACACGGCCGGAATCAGCATCCCATTGCCAGTATCCAACCTCAATCGTGGAGAAGTGCGCTCGGGCCAGATAAGGATACAACAGGCACAACTACAGACCGAGATATTGCGCAACCAAATACAGGTCGAGATACTTCAAGCCTACAACAACTACCAAGCAGCAATAAGCCGCGCAGCAGACTTCGACTCATTCTTAATGGAAACTGCGCAGCAAGTCTTGCAAGGCCGGCTCTACGCCTATAGCCGCGGCGAAACCACGCTGCTGGAGGTGCTCAACGCCCAACACACCTACAATGAGATCCAACAGGCCTATGCCGAAGCCCTGCACGACTGCATGCAGGCCTGGGTAGAACTCAACCGCGCAGCCGCCATCTGGGACATCGACATCCGCTAGATCCATTTAACAATACACTATATACCAAAGGCTCCCTCCCGGGGGAGTCTTTTATTGCTTTCGATTATCTACCCTAGACTTTACCCCTTTTAAGACATTGGCTGCCAAAAAAAAGATGACGACAATACCATATCGGCAGATTCTGCGTTATTGAAAAAAACGTAACAAAGCATGATATTCTACTACTCCGGATGCGGCAACTCTGCCTGGGCTGCCAAGGCATTGGCCGAAAAGCTCGACGAACGGCTGGTATTCATCCCTAAAGCAGACAGCCGCTACGACATCAACGATGACGAGGCCGTGGGATTCGTTTTCCCCGTATACTCGTGGGCACCGCCCGAGCTGGTGATCCGATTCGTGAAGAGGCTCATCCTCTCCCACTCGCCCAAGTATGTATACATGGTATGCACCTGCGGCGACGAGGCCGGACTCACCGACAAACTCTTTGCCAAGGCCCTCAAGCGCAAGGGCTGGACGCTCAATGCCGCCTATAGCATTCAAATGCCCGAAACCTACATCAACCTGCCGGGATTCAAGCTCGACACTCATGAAGGCGCCCTCGCCAAGCAGGACGCCGCCAAGGCCAGAATGGAGCGCATCGCGGCCGACCTGAAAGCGCGACACAACGCCTCCGACGTAGTGGCCGGAAGCATGAGCTGGCTGAAGTCGGTGGTGGTGAAATGGCTCTTCTACAAGGTCCTTATCACGGACAGGTCTTTCCGCGTCAAAGAGTCGTGCGTGGGCTGCGGCATCTGCGCAAAAAACTGCCCCGTGGGAAACATCAAGATTGAGAACGGCCGTCCCCAATGGCAGCACCATTGCGTGGGCTGCATGAGCTGCTACCACCGCTGTCCGCAAAACGCCATCCACTGGGGCAAGCAGACCGAAGGCAAGGGACAATACTTTTATAAAGTTGAAAATTGAATGCCCATTCATTCCGTCAAAAAGCACATACCTTATGAATAAAAAAATCAATATCTCCGTATACATTGTCTTGGCAATAGTGGCAGCAGGGGTCTTTGCGCTGGCCAACTGCCGCAGCACCAAGCCAGCAGCCGCTGCCGACGCCAAGACCGAACAAACGACGGCCAGGATAGACCTTCCCAAAATCAACCCTGACGACCAGATAGTGAGCCACATGGCATACACTCTCTGCTACGACGAGCAGCACGAACAGGCCCGCTGGGTAGCCTACATGCTCACCCGCGAACGGGCCAGCGGGCAGATAGCTCGCGCCGACAACTTCCGCCCTGACGAGAGGGTGAAGACCGGCTCGGCACAGCTGGCCGACTACAAGCGCAGCGGATATTCCCGCGGACACCTCTGCCCGGCTCAGGACATGAAGTGGGACTCAGTGGCCATGAGCGAGACATTCCTGCTGAGCAACATGTCGCCACAGCTGCAGACCTTCAACGACGGCATATGGAAGAAGATCGAAAACCGCGTGCACAGCTGGGCGCTTCAATACGACACCCTCTACGTCGTAACCGGACCGCTACTGAAGCCAGGACTGCCCACTATCGGCGAGAGCCGGGTGAGCGTGCCAGAAGCCTTCTACAAGGTGGTCTACGACC
>JAKSMS010000063.1 GCA_024400415.1 Bacteroidales bacterium
TCCATCTGGCCTGCATAGGCCGGACATTCTCCGAACAATCTCCGGCCTATCTCCGAGGTTTCTCCTACAAAAGAAGCCGAAGGATAAACGCCATTATGGCGCAGATGTACCACAGTAAGACTCTAAAAAAGGGATACCCGCGTATAGGATATCCCTTTGATTATTGCTATATTTGGCAATGACTATTTCACGTAGGTGAGGGCGGCGGCCATGTGGGCGCGACCCTGGGCGATGTAGCGCTTGCAAGATGGGAGGAAGCACTCGCAACGGTTGGCATCCTGGAGCAGGAGGTAGCCCATCACGATGAAGGCAATACCGTCTGCCAGACGACGGGCATTGTATTCAAATGCCTCAGTACCGTTCACGGCCTCAAAAACAGTCTTGTAGTCCTCCGTCATGGCACGAAGCTGCTCGCGGAGTGGCTCGAGTTCTGCAGAGATTGGCATTGCGTCGTAGTCGGCAATGCGCTTGAGGTAGGCACCATTGCCTATACCCTTGATAGCAGCCACAACCTGAAGCTGGGAGGTTCCCTCATAAATGGAGAGCACGCGGGCATCACGATAGAGGCGCTCGCACTCGTACTCCTTCATGAATCCGCTGCCGCCGTGTACCTGAATGCTGTCGTAAGCATTGCGGTTGGCCCATTCCGAAGAGGAAAGCTTGAGGATTGGGGTAAGGATATCGGCATAACGCTGTGCGGTCTTATAGTCGGTACGTTCTTCTGGAGTCAGCGGACGCACCTTGGCTATGGACTCATAGTTCTTGTAGATATCAACGAGGCGTGCAGTCTCATAGAGAAGGGTACGGTTGGCATCGATACGCATCTTCATGTCGGCCAAAAGGTCCTGGACCTGAGGGAAGTTGTCGATAGTCTTGCCATACTGCTCGCGACTGGCGGCATAAGCCTTAGCAGCACGATAGGCTGCCTCGGAAAGGCCGAGCGACTGAGAACCCACGCAGAGGCGCGCGCCGTTCATCAGAGACATCACGTATTTGATCAGACCCATGCGGCGATCGCCGATGAGCATAGCTGGGGCGTTGGTGAACACAAGCTCGCAAGTAGGCGAACCGATAATACCCATCTTGTGCTCTATACGGCGTACGGTTAGACCACCATCAGCCTTGTCGTAAACGAAATAGGAAAGACCACGTCCGTCGGTGGTACCCTCCTCAGAGCGTGCCAGCACGAGGTGCAGGTCGGCATCGCCATTGGTGATGAAGCGCTTAACGCCGTTGAGACGCCAGCAATTGGATGATTCATCCCAAGTAGCCTTAAGGCGTACAGACTGGAGGTCAGAACCGGCATCAGGCTCGGTCAAGTCCATAGAACAGGTAGCGCCTTCGTAGATGCGAGGCAGGTACTTGTCGCAGATTTCCTTGGAGGCGAACTCGTTGATAGTCTCGGCGCAGTCCTGAAGACCCCAGATGGTGGCAAAACCGGCATCAGCGCGAGAGATGATCTCATCGGCCATGACGTAGGCCACATATGGGAAGTTGAGGCCATTGTACTTGCGAGGAAGGGTCATTCCATAAAGGCCGGCATCGCGAAGTGCCTCATGGTTCTGCTGGGTGCCTGGCGCATAGATTACACGGCCATTCTCAACGCGAGGACCAAGCTGGTCGTTTGACTCAGCATTGGGTGCAATCACGTTGGCTGCAATATCGCCTACGAGTTCGGCCACTTTGGCGTAATTCTCGCAAGCCTGCTCTGCATTAGCAGGAGCGTCTGGGTATTGGCCGTACTCGGCGAAGGCCTGCTCCTTAAGGGCAGTGACCTTCTGCATATCTGGATGCTGAAGATAGAACTTCAGACTTTCATTATCGTTATAGAAGTTATTCATAAGGCAGGATTATTTTTTGTTAGCCTGGTAAGCGGCAATCAGTTTAGGCAGCACCTCTTTCACATCGCCGATAATGGTATAGTCAGCAATGGCGTTGATCGGCGCATTGGGGTCGGTATTGATGGAGATGATGTTACCAGATTCTTCCATACCAGAACGATGCTGGATGGCGCCAGAGATACCACAGGCGATATAGAGCTTAGGACGTACGGTAGTGCCGGTCTGGCCGATCATACGATCACGCTCGCAGAAGCCTGCATCAACAGCTGCACGAGAAGCTCCAACCTCGCCGCCAAGCACGTCTGCCAGTTTGTAGAGCATCTCAAAACCCTCTTTGGAACCCATGCCATAGCCACCAGCCACAATGATAGAGGCGCCCTTGATATTCACTTTCTTCTCCTCAATCTCGCGAGAAATAATCTTCACGCACTCAGTCTCGGAGCTGAGATACTTAGCTGCGTCGATATTCACCAGTTCGCCCTTAAAGGCTGGGTCGAATATTTCTTTCTTCATCACGCCTTCGCGTACTGTGGCCATCTGTGGACGAGTTTCGGGAGAAACGATGGTTGCCACGATGTTGCCTCCAAATGCAGGACGGATCTGAAGAAGGATGTTGTTATATTCGGTCTTAGTCTTTACGTCGGTATGGCTGCCAACTTCGAGGAGCACGCAGTCGGCAGTAAGTCCGCAACGGAGTGCGCCAGAGATACGTGGAGCCAAGTCGCGGCCTATGCAGGTAGCACCGAAAAGCACCACCTCTGGAGTGCGCTCTTGGAGAAGACCTTTAAGAATAGCGAAGTGAGGGAGCGTACGATAAGGAGCAAGTCTCTCATCGTCGGCATAGAGGATGGAGTCTACGCCATAAGGATAGAGCTGGGCCTCAATGTTAGGAATCTTAGATCCGAACACGGCAGCCTCAAGCTTAAAGCCCATCTGGGTGGCCAGCTGACGGCCTTTGGAGCAGAGTTCGAGACTTACCTCAGACACCTGTCCATTTGCGTTAGTTTCGCAGTATATGATGATATTGTTCATGTTGTCAATGTTATGTGGTTGTACCTTCGATTAATCAAGGATATGGCTCTCAGCCAAGCCCTTCATCATAGCAGTAAGAGCCTCCTGAGTAGGCTCCACCTGCATGGTCTCTTTATGGGCAAGAACTACATTCTGCACAGTCTTCACCTTGGTAGGAGAGCCAGAAAGGCCTAGGCGGTTGAAGTCTGGATTAACGTCGTCGGCATTCCACTCCACAATCTGGAGGTATGGACGTTCCTGCCACATATCCTGAACTTCGGCCAGGCGGTCGCCAGCCTCACTAGCGGAGCATGCACGATGGTATTTTAGTAGACGATGGGCATGACGTGAGCGGCACTTTGGAGCGCTGCTGCCTACAGTAACCAACACGGGAACTGTAGATTCAACAGTTTCCACGCCGTTCTCTATGCGACGAGTAAGGGTAATCTTATCGTGGGTTGCGGAGATAAGGTTCTCGGCATAGGTCACCTGTGGGAATCCGAGAAGTTCTGCCATCTGAGGACCAACCTGTGCGGTATCGCCATCGATAGCCTGACGTCCACAGAACACCATGTCGACATGACCCAGTTTTTTAACAGCCAAGGACAATGCGTATGACGTAGCTACAGTGTCAGAACCGGCAAAACGACGGTCGGAAAGAACAAAGCCTTCGTCGGCACCACGATAGATAGATTCGCGAATAATGTCGGCTGCGCGTGAAGGGCCCATAGTGATAACGGTAACCTTGGCATCCTGGATCTGATCTTTTACAGCAAGAGCCATCTCAAGGGCGCAGAGGTCCTCAGGATTGTAGATTGCTGGAAGGGCGGCACGATTGATGGTGCCATCTGGATTCATGGCATTCTTGCCCACGTTTTGGGTATCGGGGACCTGCTTTGCCAGAACTGCTATTTGAAAACTCATATCTTTAGTATTAGCTTATTTTTTCAGGTTTATTACGTGCTTAAATATTTTGCAAAGAAACAAAAAAAATCTTAAAAATGCAACTATTAATATAAATATTAACTACCGCTTCGCGTAACACATTGGAAGTGTGTGTCGATTTTCATCAGCCTCATACCTGCTTCGTGGTCGATTATGAGACAAAAACAACTTCAAAAAAAGTGTTTTTTAGAGTTTTTAACGTTGGATTATAGCAAGGCATGGAGCACGTCTACCGACTTCAAATCTCGGCATTCTGGCATATGTATCCCTAGGTATTCTATAAGGTTCATCAACAACTGGTGATGATCAATTTCTGCCGGAAATTCGCCACCATGAAGTGAAGCTAGCACATAGTGGAATTGGAGGCTCTGCTCGCTATCCAGCAGCGGATAAAGCGCCTCAGGAGAGTCCAAAAGCGTAGGCGGCTGCACAAACCTGCCTTCCCGCAAACTGAAAAGTGATTCGCCCAAGCTATAGTTGTTCATCGGTTCAACTCCTAACAGCGCTGATAGTCGGAGCAGAAAGAGTTGCGGCTGCGTGGAAAAGCGCAGACTATCGCCATCTATTCTTTCTAGTTCGCTTACCACATAATCAAACACTTCCGGCTGTGGGTCTTCTTCTCGGAGGAGCTTAAAAAGTATCTCATTCATGAAGAATACCAGTGCCATTCTAGCACTATCCATGGCTATATTGGGATACGCGCCTGCCAGATGGATATCCTTGACATAATTGATAGTAGCTCTAGGCGAATCGTATACTGCCAAATCCACATGACTCAACGGCTGCAAAAGATTCTGTTTTGTACGGCTCCGAGTATTCCTAACCCCTTTGAGTATATAGCTACGCACCCCAAGCTGGCGAGTGAAAATCTTGGCAATTACGCTAGATTCGGAATACTTGGTGGTGTGGAGCACCAGACCTGGAGTAGCAACGATCATCTTACTACGAGTATCTTGGTGGCCACACGCATCTGTCCGTTAATATCGCTTCCCAGCACATAATATACGCCACTCGACACCTTTTCGCCCGAGAGGGTTCGCAGATTCCATACTGCTTGGCCGCCATCTGCCGTACAGCTATATACCACATGGCCTGCCACATCGGTAATATGCACTAAAGCATTACGACTGAAACCTTTGATAGCCACCATGCCTTCGTAATCAGGCCTTACCGGATTAGGAAACGCATGCACGTCGGGATCGTTATAATAAGAGGCATAGGTGGCTGTGGAACGAAACGACTGCAGGCCCTTGTCGGTACCAACTAGCACCTCCCCAGTCCTGGGCTGAATAGCCAAAGCAACTATCTTGTCTGAAAACAGAGAACTATTGGCAGCGGTGAAATGACGCAGCTGTTCTTGCCCATTCTCCGAAATCAGATAGAGACCATTATTGGCAGTACCCACCCACTTTCGGTTGGCTCCGTCTACGGCAATATTCGTTACATTTTCGTAAGCCATCAGATATTCATCAACGCCATCTTCGCTGAAAAGGATATTGCTGCAATTGACTGGTGCACGCTCACCTGCCCCGCCATTTGACATAGCCTTATATCCATCATAAATCACCTTGATGCCCTTATCGGTGCCAAACCATATCTCTCCGTCATGATCCTGCACTATGCAGTTCACTGAGTGAGTCTCCAACTTGCTGCCTTGATTGGGGTCTACGAACGAAGACCCACCCTTCCCGTCAAACACAAATATTCTATTTGCACGACCTATCACCCATTTATAGCCGTTGATGCTGTCACACAGCACTCTATCAATCTCCATATCTGGATTTGTGATCACTGCTTGAGTGTTCAATGCCTTCCACTCCCCTTCTCTGGTATATTCCAATAGGCCATTGGCCGCACGAGAGTTGGTCACCCATGCATTACCCTCCTCGTCGAAGGCCACAGCGCCTACGCGAAGCGACCTAAACGATCCATCAATATAAGCCGTCAGCCCCTGGGTATTGTTTTCGTCATAGATGGCCACTATCTGATTGTTGCGCAACTCCAATATGGCGCTGCCCCAAGCCACAGCCAGCTGATGCGTTGAGTCTTTCGGATCCACAGCCACATCCACCACATCAAACAGTCCGTCACGATAGCCATCACGATTGAGCTGCTGCCAGCGGTCTTTCTCAAACGTATATACATTGGCAAAATGATATAGGCTCTCATTCGTAGCCTTCTTTCCTCCCGGAGCCACAAAGATACGGCTGCGATATGGAGTGATGCGATACACATCGTCGGTCGCCGGTCCCTGGATGGAATAGACATTTTGGTATTTGCTGTCGTTCTGGTCAAATTCTATCAATCCACCCCAATCATGGCCCACCCAGATATGGCCCGACTTATCGAGCACAGCATCCATCGGCTGCATATCGCCATAAGCAAAAGAGGCTAGTATATAGGCAATCCCGCCTGTTGGCCAATAGGCCTTCACCTGATTGGCGTAACTCGCCAGCAGCTTATCGCCCAACCGGATCGACATCACATCTCCAGCATCAATCTTGGATAAATCATCCATTCTGGAACCCATATATAGTTCCTGCACCATGGGATCATACGTGGCAGCGGCAGCAGCAACATAGCCGTTGCTCATTTCTAGCATCGTCACATGCCTGCCGTCAAGCACCGAGCCTGAAAGTGACCAGTTGTCCACAATATTGAGGAAGTTACTGGAGGCGTCGGCCTTTAATACTCCTTCAGCCGTAGCCGCATAGATATGGACCTCGTCGAATGCCACATCATATACCGGTGCAAAGCTGCCATGCTCGCCTAGATAATAGGTCTCCTTTATCTCCTTACGGCTAAGGTCGATTACCACCAGTCCGAATCCGCAGGCCAGATAGGCATATTGTCCCCTAAACTTAACGTGATAAACACTCTTGTCACCCGGGATATCGCTGCGGCGGATATCCGATATGTTGTACACCACATCGTCGTGCACCAAGTCAATATTCGAATTGGTGTACGCCACAACCAAGTAGTCCTTGGCTTCGTTATAGGCAATTGTCGCAATGCCCGCATCCGAAAGTCCAGTGGTCTTATTCATGCGGGTCAGCATCTGACTCTCTCGATCGTAGCACATTATACCCATCCTGGCAGCCGCATACACCTTCGAGGCCGACACCTCCACCCTATGCACATGCCCATATGACAGATAGTCGCGCCACTGCCCAACACCCACCTGGGCAGATGCCAGATTCAAGCACATGACGGCCGCTAAGAATATGATCAGACGTTTCACGACAAAGATGATTTTGTATTGGGTCTTTCGTTGCCCCTTAGGAACACAAACTGGTACAGCAGCACCAAAACAATATCCGCCAAGGTGCTCAGCACCGACAGCAGCAGTATGCGCCAGAGGTCGCCGAAATCGAAGACCTCAAATGAGAAATACAACAGATTGTACACTCCTAGCATCAGCGTCAGATACCCCACATACTGCTGGTTGCCAACCGAAAAGATTGAGGGAGTATCTATCACGACAGGCTCATCCTTGGTAAGCATACGGTCGGCAAATACCGCCCGCATAAAGGCCACCGCCGTGCAGGCCACGGCATGGAATCCCAGCATATTGTTGAACACATCCACCAGCAGGCCGCTGCCAAAGGCCAGCAGCAGCAGCAGGTTCTTGTTCATTCCCGTAGGCAGCATGAGGATAAAAAGCACATATATCACCAAATTGGCGTAGCCGCCCAGATAAACGTTATCGAGCACCACAATCTGTAGTGCCAGCAACAGCAGCCATCTGCCAATATTTCTCAGCAACAGACCCGTGTTCATTCTTCTGATGTGGCGGACATTAATTCCTCCTGCTCCTCCTTAAAGCGATTATCAATAATATATACGTGATCCAGTTTGTTAAAGTCAGTAGCCAGGCGTATCTTCACATCGTAAAATCCACTTCCCTTTATCTCCGACAATTCCTCTACAAAACCCACCATGATGCCTTCGGGAAAATCATTGGCCAAACCCGAAGTGATGATAGTGTCACCCTTAAACAGCTTGTGGGTAGTCGGTATGTCTACCACCGATGCGTAGCGGAAATCGCCTCCCTCCCACTGCAAGGTGCCGTTGGTGTTGGTACGCTTCACTTTCACGCTGTTTCGGCTGTCGGAATGAAGTACGGGCATAATGGTCGAGAAGTTTTCCGTAGTGTTCACCACCACACCCACAATGCCTTGAGGCGACATCACGGCTTGATCCACCTTCACTCCCTGCCGTACGCCTTTGTTAATCATTATATAATTGTCATCCTTGTTCCAAGAATTCTTTATCACAGACGCCTCCGTATAGGCATAGCGCTGTCGGTAAACCGTGTCGTTCACCTCAAACTCCGTGTCCGTATAGCTGATATACGACTCCTCCAGTTGTGCCCGCAGCTTGGCATTTTCTGCTGCTAGGCGGTCATTCTCCGACTTCAACCCAAAGTAGCCTGTCACCGACGACACGCTGTTGAAATAGCTGCCTGCAATGCTGTTGGACCAACTGATGATGCGGGCACCTTGATAGTAGCTGTTGCGAGACACCAATAGCAATGCCAGCACCTCTAGCAGTATGAAGAGGAACACGTGGCTGTTGCGCTTTATGAAATCTACTAGTTTAAACATCTGACGCTGGTCTCAATTAATGGCGGCCTACTTTATGAAAGCTCTATAATCCTAAATACTTCTTGATGCTGTCGGCAGTCTCCTTTACGGCACGGTCAAGATCATCATTGATGATGGTCTTGTCGAAATGCACCGACTCGTTGAGCTCCAAAGCGCTGCGGCCAAGGCGCTTCATTATCGACTCTTCGCTTTCGGTACCGCGGCCTCTCAGTCGACGCTCCAACTCTTCTACGCTTGGCGGCATCACAAACAATGCTAAGGCATCATCGCCAAAGTATTTCTTGATATTCTTGCCGCCATTTACATCCACATCGAATATTATTACGTGGCCGTTGTTCCAGATGCGGTCTATTTCGCTCTTGAGCGTTCCGTAGCAGGTGCCCTGATACACCTCCTCCCATTCCAAGAACTGATCCTTTTCCACTCTGGAATCAAAATCCTCTGGCGAGAGGAAATAATAGTCGCGGCCGTCCACTTCCCCTTCTCGAGGATTGCGACTGGTAGCCGATATCGAGAACTCGAAGCAGTCAAACTGCTCCAATATCTGCCTTATGATAGTAGTCTTGCCCGACCCCGAAGGAGCCGAAAAGAGTATTGCCTTGCGGTTGTCCATAGATTAGAATTTTCGGTCAAGAATCTTATAGAATGTCCTTACTGCCAGAGAGTCCTCTGCCCACTTATGGATTTCGGCCATTTCTGCGGTAGCGGCCAAAGCCTCTTCGCGAGTCTCCAGCGAGTTCAACCTCAAGATAAAGTCGGTATAGCCCTTCATATTGTTATGGAACAACTCGTTCACAAAGCTGAATTTATCGTTGATGTTGATCACGGTGCGTAGGTCGCTCACCTTGTTGGGATGCACCTTATGCTCAAGCTGTTCTTCTAGCACCTGGCGATTGCCGCCAATCTTGTCGGCCAAGGTAGGAGCCGTTGGCTGCTCAAACTGCGATGGCGTGCTGGTGTTCAGATAGTCAAATAGGGATGGCTGCTCCGTAGCGCGCTCCTCCTTCTTGTGCTTCTGCACACGCTCCTCTTTCACGGGTTCTGGTGCAGGTTCAGGCTCTGGTTCAGGCTCTGGT
>JAKSMS010000064.1 GCA_024400415.1 Bacteroidales bacterium
GGGTCTTCGATGACGAAGCAGGGGGTGCCGTCGGGGAGCTGGGTGAGTGGGCCGATTTTGTCGTATTTCTTCAGCAGCTGTTCGCGATAGGCCTTGGCGTCGCGGGTCTTGATCTTGGCGGCGAAGATGCCGAGGTCGGCAGTCTGGACGTCGAAGAACTTGGCCTGGGGCTTGCGCTCGCTGTATTGCCAGATCTCGAAGCCGCCGCCGCCCTGGAGGTTGAGGGCTATGCAGGCGTGGCGCTTCTGTGCCTGGTTGCCGGTGTAGGGGAGCATGCGCTCGGCTACGGTGTCGTCTTCGAGTACGCGCACGTCCATTTGGAACATGTCGATGTACCACTTCCAAGACTCTTCAAAACAGCTGCAGCCTACACCAACTTGCTGGATACCGGAAATGAGATAGTTCATGAAGGAGGATGATATTCTATAGAATAATTATATGATTGATTAAAATAATATAATCTATGTAAATAACTACATTTCAGCTTCCATGGCGATAGAACCTCTGTATGCTGGGCAGGTGTGGTGGCTGCAGGAGGCGGCTACGATTGCGAACAGGGAAACGATGCTGAGAATAACGAATGCTTTTTTCATGATGTGTGGATTTATGATTTTTAAATATGTTTCTTATATATAAAATAATTTGCAAAGATACGACAAGTGTTTGGAATGGCAAAACAAAAAGTGAAATTTAACAATCTGTCGTGGGTAAGGTTCAAGGTTCAAGGTTCAAGGTTCAGGGGTGTCCCTCATCCCTCGAAGACTTCGAAGGTGTGGTCGGTATAGAAGAGGATGATCTTCTCTATCTGCTTGTCGACTCTGTTTGCTGGCTGCTGGGCGGATTCGCGAGGGGAGATCTCGGTGGGTGCGGGTTCGTTTTTTTCGTTGAGTGCTGGCTCTGGAATGTCGTCGAGCTCCTCGATGGGCAGTATGTCGTCGTTGTTCGCTTGATTAATGTCTTCGAAGAACTCTGTCTGTAGGGTGGGGGAGGGCGCGTAGGTGTAGGGTGCTGCTGGTGGTTTTGGGACGGATTCCTTTGCCTGTGGGGTGAGGGGCTTCAGCATTTCGCCTTCTCCGAAGATGAGCCAGTCGGTGCTGATCTCTGGATAGCGCCTCACGACTTTGGTCACAAAGTCAAGGGATGGGTTGTTTCGACCAGACAAGATGTGGGACATGCCGCTGGGCTGGATTCCTATCTCTTCTGCAAACGTTCTAGCGGTGATATTCTTGGCCTTTAATAGCAGATTTATCCTGTTTATCATAAATTTACAATTATATAGCAGTGTTTCTATTAGTTTACAAAGTTACACAAAATATTTGAAATATTTGTAAATATTTTCAGAATTACAAATGTAAATGATATCAATTGCGAATAAGTTGTATTTATTGCGTTATTCAACTACCTAATACTGCGACATATACGATAATTTGCTAGACTATATATTTAAATGGATGAATCGTGCTTAAGCATCTTTAACCTATTGGTGAATTATCCTATATAATATACTGAGTATTCTTGTTATAGCAGTAAATTATTCGCAAAAAATCTATTTTACTCCTTTTATACACAAATAATCTATATATTACATTTGAAACGTATAATTATAAATGTAAATACACACAACTCTCTTATTTAATCAACTGAATAAATATACAGGTGTAAAATTTAAAAAACGCCGCCTAATCGACTTTCTTGCCCTTGGGTGTAAAATTCCTCGTCGACGGCTCGTTGGTTCGTCTACGGGCGTTTTTTTTGATGTTTGGTGCTGGGCCCTTTTTTCTCTTTTGGGTGCTTGTTTGGCTGTCCGCCAAACTGCCAAGTTGTCTTCTTGCTAAAAGATTTCTTTCTTCAGCAGCAGATGTGAACCCTGTTTGACATTACGGATTAATCATCCGCTTGATTTTAATACTGGCGGTGGATTCTTGCTTGAGGCCGTCGTTGGCTGTTGGGCGGCTTTCTAGTTTGTGCCGAAAGCTGTTTGTTTGGGGAGTGCTTCGCGGTATTTGCGCAGATTTCCGCATTTGGTGAGCGCTTTGAACTGCTTTTTGTCGAGCATTTTCTCCAAGGGTGTCCAGAAGGATTGCAGCTTGCTGAGTATTTGGGCCTCGCCTTGGAGGTTTTCGAGCGCGTGGCGGTATACGCCTTCGTGCAGCTTCATCACGCTAGAGAGCTGTTGTTGCGGCGTGAGGCTTTTGCCGTCGGCATATTCGACTGCCAATGTGGGGCGGGCCATCAGGCCTCTTCCTATCATGAGGGCGGCTGTGGCGGGGAATTGTTGTTCGATCTGATGCATTTCATCGGGTGTGGCGAGGTCGCCGTTGTAGATCATGGGGTGGGCGGACTGGTTGAGGAATCTTGCGTAGGCGTCTTTGTCGGCGAGTCCTCTGTATTGCTGCTGGCCGAGCCTAGGGTGGAGCACTATGTGGCGGAGGGGCGCCTGGCTGAGGATCTGCAGTATCTCCATCCCTTCGGACTCGTGGGCCATGCCGATGCGCATCTTGACGGAGAAGGCTGCTTCGGGGATTGCGGCTATCTCGCGGGCTATCTGTTCTACTATTTCGGGGTGCTGGAGTATGCCTGCTCCGCGTCCGGCATGTGTCTGCAATGGGAATGGGCAGCCCATGTTGAGGTCGATCTTGCGCCAGCCTATTGCCATCACCTGCTCGGTGAGCCGCAGGAATTCGTCGCGGTCCTTGAAGATGATCTGCGCTGTGGTGTTGTGCGTGTTGCGAGAAGGGTCTAGGTCGCGGCGATCTTTGTTGCGAAGGTCGCCTTTCTCCCAACGGACGAAGGGGGTGTAGTATTCCTCGATGCCGCCGATGAGCGAGGCGTGGAGCGCGCGGTAGGTGCAGTCGGTATATCCTTGTATGGGTGCGAAGTGGATGGGGAGCATAGTCTTCTGATATTTTTTTGCAAAAATATTAAAAATATCTTAATTGGGGTATCATTTCCAAAAAAAAATGTATTTTTGCAGTCTATTATATATATTAGTAATGAAGCGTATCTGTTTGTTATTTCTCTTAATAGCGTTTGCTCCAATGGTGGGGGCGCAGGTTAAATATGACCTGGATCTTGGTTCTAAGGAGGTGCAGAGGGCCTATGCCGACTATATGGCAGCGTTCCCGCAGTCGACGCTTCAGGATTTTTATAAGCTCTGTTTCCAGGATGTTTTTGGTCCTGGCCATATCATCGCTGATGCCAAGTCAGCAGAGGCGTATCTTATGTCGGAGATTGCTTCTACGCAGACATTTGGAGGTCCGATCTATGAGCCTTGCGGCATCAGGGGCAGATACGTGAGGGTGAATATCTCGTTGGTGGCCGACAGTGTGCTGCCTGCCGAGCTGTTGCTCGAGGCTTTTGTGGAGAGTGCCGTGGCCACGCCGTTGTGGGTGGTCACTCAATGGCCTGAGGCCTGGGGGCGCATCTTGGAATCGCTGCCCTCGTCCTTGCGCGACGAGCCTGCCTCTCAAGATTTTCTCAAGTCGCTCGCCGAGGTCTTTGCCAGAGGCGAGTTTGCCTTCCATCACAGCCGCCAGTTCAATGCTGCCTACAATTTCCATTATCGCATAGTGGATCGCAATATCTTCGAGCAGAAGCTTTTGCCTCTTATAAATAAACATTATTTCCCTTTTCTTAATAAATAAAACACTCGATTGATAATATGAAAAAGACCTTTTTCTCTCTTGTGGGC
The DNA here is from genome assembly GCA_024400415.1 of Bacteroidales bacterium. GTDB lineage: Bacteria > Bacteroidota > Bacteroidia > Bacteroidales > P3 > Colimorpha. Next base: position 3,692 of record JAKSMS010000064.1, read on the forward strand.
GTATGCCTCTTCTCATTGGCCGTGGCCCAAACGCCCAAGAATGTGATTTACGTGATTGGCGACGGCATGGGCACCGCCCAGGTGTATACCTCCCTCGTGTCGCAGAAGGATAAGTCGAACTTCCTCCGATTCCCGTTCAGCGGATTCTCGCGCACCTATTCGCTCAACCGCTATACGACCGACTCGGGTGCTGGCGGCAGCGCCTTGATGACGGGCCACAAGGTGGAGAACTACCACATAGCAGAGGGACCTAAAGGCGAGTGGTGGCCTTCGATATTCGCCCTTGGCCACGACCAGATGCGCAAGGCCACGGGCTTCGTGGTGACCTGCACCGTAGTGGATGCTACGCCGGCCACTACCTATGCCCACGTGCCCAACCGCAATATGAAGGACACGATCAGCCTGCAGATGGCGCAGTGCTCGCATCAGGTGATGATTGGCTGCGACAAGGCCCGATTCCAAAAGGAGAACCGCCACGACGGCACGGCGCCCATCGACACGCTGCAGAAGCGCGGCTACGACGTGGTGTATTCGCTCAAAGACCTCAAGCGCAGCAAGAGCGACCGCATCTGCGCCCTCCTTTCCGAGAACGATGCTCCTGGCGATGCCTCGGTGCGCGGACCTATCCTGCGCCAGGGCGTGGAGAAGGCCCTCGAGGTGCTCAGCCGCAACCCAGAGGGATTCATGCTGATGGTGGAAGGCTCGCAGATCGACTGGGCCGGCCATAACAACGACGCCCCCTACCTGGAGAAGGAGATGGCCGAGTTCGACGAGGTGCTGGGCATCATCCTCGACTGGGCCGAGAAGGACGGCAACACCCTCGTGGTGGTGACTGCCGACCATGAGACCGGCGGCCTCTCGCTGCTCAACGGCGACATCAAGAAGGGCGCCACTACCGACTATAAGTTCACTACCGGCAGCCACTCCGGCGTGATGGTGCCCGTATTCTCCTTTGGCCCTGGCGCCGAGCGCTTCAGCGGCATCCAGCAGAATGTGGACATCCCTACCAAGATTCTCAACCTGCTACAACAGAAATAGTCATTCATTAATCACAAAAATAACGAACAATTGCCATGTCGAAACTAACCGATGCCAGCGTAAAACTTGTGCAGCGCTATCTGCCCGAACCATTCATCTTTGCCATTGTGCTCACCGTGGTGGCGGCGCTGCTGGCCATGCCTATCTGTCGACAGACTCCTGTCGAGGTGATAGAGAACTGGGGCGGGGGAGTGTGGAACCTCCTGGCCTTCTCTATGCAGATGGCCTTGGTGCTCGTGAGCGGCTCCGCGCTGGCCTCGGCGCCTGTGATCCGCAGGGGCATCAGCTCGCTGGCCTCGCTGCCTAAGACGCCGGCGGGCGCCATTGCGCTGGTCACCTCGGTAAGTGCCGTGGCCTGCTGGCTCAACTGGGGATTCGGCCTTATCGTGGGCGTGGTCTTTGCCAAGGAGATAGCCCGCAAGCTTGCCGGCGTGGACTATCGCCTGCTCATCGCCTCGGCCTATAGCGGCTTCGTGGTGTGGCATGCAGGCATTTCGGGGTCCATCCCCCTGACTATGGCCACTCCGGGCGACTCGCTCGCCAAGGCCACCAATGGCGCGCTCACCGCGCCTGTGCCTATCAGCCACACCATACTCGACCTCCACAATATCGTCATCGTGCTGGCCGTCATCGTGGCCATCACCATCGTCAATTCGCTGATGCACCCTAAGTCGGGCGCCGTAGTGGTGGATCCGGCCCTCCTCGTTGAAGAACCCGAAGAGGTGAAGGCCGTGTCGGCCACTCCGGCGGAGCGTCTCGAGAACTCCCCCGTGCTGAGCTGGGTTATCTCGCTGCTGGGTCTGAGCTATCTGGTAGTCCACCTCTTTGTGCGTGGAGGCGCCTTCGACCTTAATTCGGTCATCATGCTGTTCCTCTTTGCCGGCATCGTCCTTCATGGAACGCCAGTGCGCTATGTGCGCGCTTTTGGCAAGGCGGCCAGCGGCGCTTCGGGCATCCTGCTCCAGTTCCCATTCTATGCCGGCATCATGGGCATCATCACCGGCGTGGGCGCCTCGGGCATCTGCTTCGGCACTGTGATCAGCAATGCGTGCATCTCCATCTCTAGTCCCACCACCTATCCTCTGCTCACCTTCTTGTGTGCGGCGCTGCTCAACCTGTTCGTGCCTTCGGGCGGCGGGCACTGGGCTATCCAGGCTCCTATCATGTTTGCCGCTGGTGCCGACTTGGGCGTGGATCCCGGCCTTACGGGTACCGCGATAGCCTGGGGCGACGCCTGGACCAACCTCATCCAGCCTTTCTGGGCGCTGCCTGCCCTTGCCATTGCGCGCCTCAACGCCAAGGATATCATGGGCTTCTGCCTCATCGACCTGCTCGTTTCGGGCGTGATCATCTGCATAGGGTTGGTTGTGTGGGCGCTATAATATGTATTAATCGTTAGACTAAAACCATAGACTGCTATGTTCGAAGATATTATCTCTCATTATCCAGATTTTCCCAAGCCGGAAATCGACTTTATTGACGTGCTTCCTTTCCTGCAGGACAAGGAGGTGTTCACCCAGGCCATCGCCGAACTCGACAAGCTGACCACCACTCCCAACGTGGCAACCGTTGAGGCGCGCGGATTTCTCTTTGCAGCTCCACTGCTCACCGAGTCTGAACGCGTGCAGACCATCATCCCTATCCGAAAGAAGGGCAAGCTGCCTTTTGCCAAGGACGACCTCCACGGCGTCACCATCGAGAAAGAGTATGGCTCTGACGAGGTGTTCTATCGCTTGTCGGACATAGCCTTTGGCGTGCCTGAGGGCGACACCATCTATATCACCCTCCTCGACGACCTCCTTGCCACAGGCGGCACCGCCCGCGGCATTGCCGAGGCCCTCAACCGCGAGACAGTAGTAAAGGACGGCAAGACCTACAAGGTCAAGGTAAAGGAGTTTCTCTTCCTTGTAGAGCTGACCGACCTCAAGGGCGAGGCCTTCCTCAGCGACCTGGCCCCCGTCAGCAGCCTCCTCAAGATTGCCGGCACCGACAAATAAAGCCTTAATCATCATTATTAATCCTCACTATGCTAGCCCCTCATATAGGAATCTTCGGTCGCAGAAACTATGGTAAGAGTTCGCTGCTCAACTACCTTACCGACCAGCGCATCTCCATCGTAAGCGACACCCCGGGCACCACTACCGACCCCGTTCGCAAGAGCATGGAACTCTTGGGCGTGGGACCAGTGGTGTGGGTCGACACTGCAGGTGTCGACGACGATCAAGACGAACTAGGCCGCCTTCGCGTGCTCAAAACCCATGAGATGCTTTCTCAGTGCGACCTCGTTTTGATCGTTGTTTCAAACAATCGTTTCGATCGCGAAGAGCAGGCGCTAGTCGAAGCCTGCCTCAGCCGTAAGACCCCGTTCCTGCTTATTTATACCAGGGTCGACGTCTCGGTGCCCGAAGCCGCCTTCCTTGCCGACCTCCGCCAGCGTTATGGCCAGGAGGTGATTGAAGTCTCGGTGCTGGATCCTCGCTATCGCAGTCCGCTCTGCACAGCTATCCGTGAGGCCCTTCCCGAGAGTTCCTATGTCAGCAAGGGCTTGCTCGACGATGTGGTTTCGCCAGGCGATACCGTGGTGCTGGTCACCCCCATCGACTCCTCTGCTCCCGAAGGCCGCATGATTCTCCCTCAGGTGCAGGTGCTGCGAAACCTCATGGACCTCCATGCCATGGCCTATTTCTGCCAGCCGTCAGAGCTGCAGCGCACCCTCTTGTCGCTCCAGCAGCCCCCCCGCCTGGTAGTCACCGACAGCCAGGCCTTCGCGCAGGTCAAGCAGATCGTGCCCGAGAGCATCCCGCTCACCAGCTTCTCAGTGGTGCTGGCTCGAGCCAAAGGCCTCTTTTCCGACTATGTAAAGGGCACGCCCTTCATAAGCCGTCTCCGCGATGGCGACCGCGTCCTCATCCTTGAAAGCTGCACCCACAACGTCACCTGCGACGACATTGGGCGCGTCAAGCTGCCCAAGCTCCTAGCCAAGCATACGGGCCGTCAGCTCGAATGCGAAGTGGTGTCGGGTCTCACGTCGCTCTCGCGCCCCATCACCGACTACAGCATGGTCATCCAGTGCGGCGGCTGCGTCATCACCCACAAGCAGCTGGTGTCGAGGCTCATGCCCGCCATAGTGGCAGGCATACCCGTCAGCAACTACGGACTGGCTATCGCCTATATGACCGGCATCTTCGAGCGATCCATGCAGGTATTTGCTCCAACCCTTCAACAACAATAGTATTATGATCGACCACACACCAACCCCACAACCCAACCTCTCGGCCATCGTGGCTATTGCCGACGACTATGCCATCGGTCGCGACAACGACCTGATCTGGCACATAAGCGCCGACCTCAAGCGCTTCAAGGCCCTCACCCTCGAACATTCCGTCATCATGGGGCGCAACACCTGGAACGGCCTTCCGAAGAAGCCCCTGCCCAAACGCCGCAATATCGTCGTCACTCATGACCTCGATTTTCATCCCGATGGGGCAGAGGTGGCCCATTCCATTGCCGAAGCCATCCAGCTTACCCGCGATGAGCAAGAGGTGTTTGTCATGGGCGGCGCCGCATTGTATCAGCAGCTGATGCCCTACGTGCAGCGTCTTTATGTCACCCACGTCTATGCCTCCTTCCCCGATGCCGATGTCCATTTCCCCGAAATCGACCCATCCTCGTTCCGCAAGGTCGCCGAAACGGAAAAGGTGCTCGACGAAGCCTCGCAGCTCACCTACAACTATATCGATTACCAACGCATCAATAACCACTAATATACATTATATATATATATGAAGATTTTCACATTCGCCATGATGCTGCTCACCCTGTCGGCATTCGTCCAGGCACAGCAGCTCAAGCCATACGATCCTAGCCGTGACGCCATGAAGCAGATCGACCAAGCCGTAGCCCTCGCCCAGCAGTCGGGCCGCTACGTCCTGTGCCAGGTTGGCTACAATGCATGCCCCTGGTGCATCCGTTTCGCCCAGTATGCCGACACCTGCCAGGCCGTCCGCCAGCTTATCGACAGCAATTTCGTCTATATTCATGTCAACTACTCCAAAGAGAATCGCAACCCAGAGGCCATGAAGCGTCTGGCCAATCCCGCCCGCTTCGGATTCCCCGTATTCGTTATCCTCAATGAGAAAGGCCAGCCCATACATATCCAGAACTCCGCGTACCTCGAGGAAGGCAAAGGCTACAGCAAGAACCTCGTGCTGGGATTCCTTCGTTACTGGACCCCCGCAGCAGTCACCACCCTCAAATAGTCATCACGCCATCCGTCATCAACCATAACCCCAAACGGGCGTTCGTCAAGAGCGCCCGTCTTTTTTTTACGCCATAGCATTCCCCAGTCGGTAATATAAACGACTAATAATCATATAGGTATGCCAAGCCAGTAATTAGTTCTTAATATCGATGATAATGTTTAAGTTTCTGATACATAGTTTATTATTCAAAAAATCAATACTGCGGTTGATGATTAGCATAGTCCCATCGACGAAAAAAGTCGAAAAATCCACATCAAAACTCCCTTTTACCCGACAAAAAAAGAACCATCCTAACATTTTTTCAAAAAAAATTACTGCGACTAATCAAGCTGTTAGCATAAAAAATGGTCCAAAAGAGAAAAAAATATTTTGTAGTTTGGAAAAAGGTCGTATCTTTGCACTCGCTTT
>JAKSMS010000065.1 GCA_024400415.1 Bacteroidales bacterium
ATATAGTACATATGCGCCATTTATGAAGGAGGTATGCGGCAGTTGGGGCGGCAATGGTCCTGGGGCGTAGGCTGTTTGCGGCTGGCGTGGGGGCTATAGGGTCGAAAGGGATTCGTCGTAGTTGCCTTCGCCTAGGCTGCGGTCGAGGATGGCCTTGTAGTGCTGCAGGTCTTTCTCGCTGCGGGCGCATAGGCGGTATCTTCCGTTGAGGCCCATAGGGTATTCGATCAGCGGTATTTCGTCGGTGTCTTCTTCAAGGATGTACTGTGTGTGCTCCCAGCCGGCGCCTGGCGCTATTCCGGCGTCTTCGGCCCAGGCTAGGGCGCCGTAGATGCGGTTGTGGGCCTCGGCGTAGCTGATGGCGTTTTCGGCGCTGCCGCCGAAGAAGTGGCTCTTCCAGTGGTTGAAGTCGGCCTCGTCGGCATTGAATATCCACATGGAGTCCTTTACTCCTGTGCACCAGCTGTCTACGAGGTATGCTGCGGCTGTGGTGCGTCCGGTATTGTGGCGTCGGGCCACGATGATGGTTCTCACGCCTTGCTTTTCTTCGGTGGAGAGGCAGCAATGGATGGGCAGCTGGCGTGCGCGGGTGTGGATGTACTGGATTGGGGCTTGGGGCTTGTCGGATGGACGTGGCGGACGTTTGTTGGGCATGGTTTTTGCAATGTTTTGATATACAACGCTGGCGTGGCTTTTTTATTGTTTCTGCAGGCGCTTGGCCGATAGGGAAGTGATAAAAAATGGGTCGATAGGGCGGTTTTTGCTTTTTTTTTCGTAATTTTGCACGCTGAATTGTCTCTTGGCCTTTGGCTTGGCGGCGAAATGTTGTTTTGTATGAATCAGACCTTGTCTATACTCAGTATCACGGCGTCGGACTCTACCGGAAGTTCTGGCATGCAGGCTGATGTGAGGACTATCTGCGAAATGGGGGGCATCCCTTTCTCGGTCATCACGTCGGTGAGCACGATGGGCTTTCTGGGCAAGAAGTATATCCACGACCTGCCTCAGGATATCGTTGACTCTCAGCTGGGACTGCTCCTAAATTCGGGCCGGCCTAGGGCTGTGAAGGTGGGCGTGGTGCCGGGCATTGGATTGATAAGTGCTGTCTCGGAGTTTTTGGGTTCGAGGTGCGAGGGCATTCCTGTGGTGCTTTCGCCGGGCATTATGATGTCCGACGGCTATCGGCTGCTCCACGACGAGGATGTTGATTCTGTCCACCGCCTGCTGATTCCGCGGGCCACGCTTCTGGTGCTGCAGTGCGGCGAGGCCCAGGTGCTGCTCAACAGGCCTGTGGCCACCGATGAGGATATGCTCTCGGCGGCGCGTTCGCTGTGCCGTTCGGGCGCTAGGTGGGTGATGCTTCGCGGAGGCGTTCGTCCCGACGGCCGCTGCATTGCCTTGCTTTATGGCCCTGGCACTTGCCGGTATTTTGCCTCCTACAATATCGAGGGCTGGCGCCAGCATGGCGTTACGGGCACGCTTACGGCCGCTATCGCTGTGCGCTTGGGAATGGGCGATGATGTGCCCGCCGCCGTCACCAAGGCCCACGACTATGTGCATGCCCGTGTGGTCTATGCCGTCAGTCCCGACGCTCGCCATCTGCGGCCTTCGGCGCTTTACAACCAGTTTCTCTCCTTGGTGGCGCAGCATTATCGCACCAGCCATGATGTGGCCTTCTATGCCGACAAGCTGTCGGTATCCACGCGCTATCTTTCCCAGCTCACCAATCGGTACGTGGGCAAGTCGCCTAAGGTGGTGATTGCCGAGTATGTGGTCCAGGAGGCGCGGGTGCTGCTTGATACCACCACGCTGTCGATTCAGCAGATCTCATTCCGATTGGGGTTCCCCGACCAGGCCGCGTTCAGCAAGTTTGTCAAGATTTATTCTGGGCAGACCCCTTCTCAGATGCGCTCAAGATAGGCGATTCGTTACTAAAAAAACAGTTCTTCGGCGCTGTATTGCATTTTTTTCGTATCTTTGCATTTCGATTCATTTAAGAAATACTGCTTATGTCAATGAAAAAGAATATTTTTACTCATGTCGGAATCATCCTGATATTGTTGATGATCTCGGGTATCTATTTCATGCCTATCCTTCAGGGCAAGGCTCTTCCTCAGGGCGACTTGCAGAAGTTTGAGGGCATGGCCAAGGCGCAGAAGGACTATCATGCTCAGACCGGGGAGTACTCCAACTGGGCTTCGAATATGTTCAGCGGCATGCCTGGCTATCAAATCACTAACTCGCCTCAGCATTCGGTGTTTTCCCCGATACGCAATGTTCTGACGCTTCGTTGGATGGGCCGCCACAACGATATCGGCATCCTCTTCCTTTATCTGTTGGGATTCTATGTGGCGCTGGCTGCCCTGGGCATCAATTCCTGGCTGGCACTGCTGGGTGCCTTGGCCTTCGGATTCGGAAGCTATAATATCATTATTATTGAGGCCGGACATATCACCAAGGCTTGGTGTATGGGCCTTATGGCTCCAATCTTGGCCGGCATGATGCTGTGCTTCAGGGGCGCTTCCCGCCTGAAGGACGACAAGCGCAAGGCTGCCGGCAGCCTAGTGTGGGGCGGTATCCTTTTTGCCATTTCTTTGGGCATTCAGATTGCCTTCAACCATATCCAGATTACGTTCTATACTGCTATTGCTGGCGTGGTGATGGGACTGGTGTACTTGGTATATTCAATCAAGGATAAGTACTTTCCTAAGTTCCTTGTCTCGGTGGGCGTGCTGATTCTTGGCGCGGTGCTGGCTTTGGCCTGCAATACGCGCCATCTGCTTGTCAATGCGGAATATATGCAGTATACCATGCGCGGCGGCAATGAGATTACGGTTACTCCTACCGACCTTCGCCCCGATGCCCAGCCTGCCAATACCACCACCGCTAGCAACGGACTCGACATCAATTATGCCTTCTCATGGAGCTATGGCATAGGCGAGACCTACACCCTCTTGGTGCCTGGCGCCATGGGCGGCGGCAGCGGCGAAAAAGTGGGCACCGACAGCGAGTTCTACAAGAACTTCCATTCCGACAGGGCTCCTCTCTATTGGGGCGATCAGCCATTCACTTCGGGCCCTGTGTATTTTGGCGCTATCGTTATCTTCCTATTTATCCTTGGCCTCATCATTGTCAAGGGTCCTGAGCGCTGGTGGATTCTCGTGGTCACGCTGATTGCCATCTTCATGTCGTGGGGCCGCAACTGGATGGGCCTCAACGAGTGGCTCTTCAACAACCTGCCGCTCTACAACAAGTTCCGCACCCCCTCGATGAGCCTTGTGATAGCCAATGTGGTGATGGTGCTGCTGGCCCTATTGGCCGTGAAAGAGGTGGCCGACCAGAAGCAGAATGCCACTAAGGAGAGCCTCAAGAAGCTCAATCGCAACATCTTTACTGCTGCCGGCATTACGGCGGGCATACTCGTTGCCGGCCTCATCGTGGCTGGCTCGCTGTCATTCAGCGGCGGCAGTTCCGATACCCAGATGGCCTCTCAGTATGGCAGCAATTGGAGCCGCATACTCGACATCCTTATTGCTGATCGTCATGCGCTTTTTACCGCCGATTCGCTCCGTTCGCTATTCTTTGTAGTGGTGGCAGTGGCCCTGCTGTGGCTCTATGCCAACGACAAGATTATCAAGAAGAGCGGCGTGCTGGCTGTGGCATTGGCCGTATTCGTGATGGTCGACCTCTGTGGCGTTGACCGCAGATACCTCAGCAAAGAGAACTATACCAACAAGTATGCTATCGAGATGTCGCCCTCGCAGATGGACCTCACTATCGACCAGCTGGCAGCCCAGTTCGGCGACGAGGACTACCGCGTGGCCGACTTCTCCACCGATACCTACAACAATTCCACCCCATCGGCCTATCATAAGCAGATTGGCGGCTATAGCGCTGCCAAGCTGCGCCGCTATCAGGACCTCATCGACTTCTACCTCAATGCGCCAGCCGTATTCGACCACTACTATAAGACTCATAGCTTCGACAATTATCCTGTGCTCGATATGCTCAATGCCCGCTATATCGTGCTGCCGATGCAGAATGGCCAGGCCGAGCCGCTTCGTCGTGCTTCAGCCTTGGGCAACGCCTGGTGCGTGTCTGAAATAAAGGTGGTTGATGACGCCAATGCCGAGATCTTGGCGCTCAACGATTTCGACCCAGCCCATACCGCCATCATCTGTCGCGAGGATGCCGGCTATGTGGCAGGCCTTCCTGCCCAGCCAGACTCTATGGCCGTGGTGAAGGAGGTGGTATCTAAGCCTGCCGACCTGAATCTTTGCAAGTATGAGTTCGAGTCTGCCACCGATCAGTTTGTGGTATTCTCCGAGGTCAACTATCCGCCAGACTGGTTCGCCTATATCGATGGCCAGAAGGTGGACTACATCCATGCCAACTATATACTGCGCGCCCTGAAGGTGCCTGCTGGCAAGCATGTTATCGAGTTCCGCAACGAATCGCCTACCATGCACAAACTCGACAACGTGACCCTCGTCTGCTCCATCGTGTTTGTGATGCTGATTGCCGGCGTGCTTGTTGTGTATTATCGCAAGCGCAAGCAGCCCTCAGAGGAGTAATAATGACTGATATCAATCAGAAGAGCCGTCTCGTCGAGGCGGCTTTTTTTGTATATAGGTCATTGCTGCTGGGCAGGTCGTTTTATTGCAGGTCTTTGGCCAAGGTGAAGGCGTCGTGGATATTGTCTTCGAGCGAGCAGTATTTCCAGTCGCCATATCTTCCGATGGAGTATACTCCGCTTGCCGCAAGCTGCTTCTGCTTCAGTTTCTTGTCCTCTTCCGACTTCTTGGTGATGTGCACATAGGCTGGGTCCATCACGATGTCGGAATGGGCTGCCAGCTTCTGGTCAGTGATGATGCCGGCTTTGCGTAGGTCGTTGAGGGTGCGCTCGAGCAGGAGGGAGGTGTCTCCGATTGGGTCGTTGTGGTTGAATCCGATTTCCACGTAGAGCGAGGTCTTGTCTTGGCCAAGAATATTGTCGTAGAATCCTACCCTGTAGAAGATCAGCTCAGGGTCAGGGAAGTAGAGCCAGCAGTTTTGCCGTTCGGGACCTTTGGAGTCGAATCCCAGGTTGAATACCAGCACCTTGTTCCACGAATAGATCGATCTGTCGTAGTCCATGCCGGCCATGTCCATCAGCAGAGGGAACGGTATGGTGGAGATGAGGTTGTCGAAGTGGATTTCCCGCTTGTTGGTTTGGGCTATTTTGCGCTGCAGGTCCACCCCAATCAGGCTCTCTCCAAAGGCAATCTTGCTAGTGTCAACGCGCGAAGCCACGGCCTCCACCACCTTGATGCAGCCCTGCTTGGGATAGATGAAGAATGAGTTGTACGACTTGTTGGTGGAGTTTCGGAAGTTCCTAACTATCTGCTCCTTGTCGGCGTAGGGGAAGAATCGCCCCATAGCGTCAACGTCCAGATTGTTCAGGTCTGTGGCGTAGAGCTTGGAGTTGTAGGGAATAAGGAATTTCTCGGCTATAGACTTGCCAAACTTAGCATAGAGCATCTCCTTGAAGGTCTCCACCTTGGGGTTCTCCTCAACGGTGAACAGGTCGTAGAGGCAGTCGATGAATTCCTCCTTTTCCAGCTGGTGGATATTGGTCTGGAACGGGAAGTCTACATGCAGTCCCTTGTAGTATATCTGGGTGTATTTGTTCACTTTCAGCACCTCCTCTTCGCTCAGCTTCTCCATCACGTAGTCTTTGATGTATTCGTGCTGGAAGTGGAAGAAGTGTCCGGAATAGTCCCAGATATAGTCTCCATCATAAATAGTTTTGCAATAGCCGCCTATGGCGTTGTCGCGTTCTAGAATGAGGTAGTCGTGCTGCGTTGCTGCCGCATAGCTCAGTCCCGATATTCCGGCTCCGATTATTAGGTCCATAGTGTCACGTTTTAGCTTATGATTCCAGTCTTTTTGACATACATCCTGATGGCCTTGGTGCCAAGGGCCGGCAGGTGCCGCACCAGGAATATCAGCGCCCTCACGCTCAGCTTCTTCTTCAGGTAAGGGTTGGCCTCGTAGTCGGGAATCTTGCTGAGGAGCTCCTGGCGAATCTCCTCATACACCTCCTTGCGCGGCGAGGTGGAGTTGATGATATAGTTCGTTACCGACGAGAGGTATCCCTTCTTGATGTACATGAAGTCTATCTCGTTTTTGAACTCGCTGTATACGTTGTGGTCTTTCGAGTACTGCAGCAGCTTGTTGAACACCGAGATGCGCTTCAGGTATTTGTTCGAGTCCTTGGTGGTGCACACCGAGCCCGGGCGTATCAGATAGTGGTAGAATGGCTTGTCCACATAAGCCACGCTCTGGGCCGTCATCCACGCGCAGCTCACAAAGAAGCTGTCGTCGGCCGAGCGGTCCTCTGGGAAGTGGAGCCCGTTCTCTTCCACCATCGAGCGCTTGAAGATGAACGAGGCAAAAAGGGACACATATCGAGTCAGGATATAGGCCCTCTTGTCGTGGGTCAGCGCCCCCTCCTCGACGTGCGGATTCTCCATGATTTCGCCTTTCGAGCCGTCCATATAGTACTTCTGCATCTGGCAGCAGCACAGGTCAGAGCCCGTAGCCGATGCCTTCGCATACAGCTCCTCGAACATGGCCGCGTCTATCGTGTCGTCGCTGTCCACAAAAGCGATATATTCGCCCTTGGCATGGGGTATGGCATAGTTGCGCGCCAGGCCGGCGCCCATGTTATGCTCAGGCTTGAGGAATACGAATTGGTCTTTGCGCGGATGGCCTTCTATCATTTTCTGCACCAGCTCAATGCTGTTGTCGGGACCATGGTCGTCCACGAATATGAACTCCATCTCCTGCAAGGTCTGCTGCAAGAGCGACTCGGTGCATTTCTCAATGTAGTCGGCCACGCCATATACGGGCAATATTACGGATACCTTTATCATTATGGTTGTATTTTACATGGGAGAATGGGCCGTTCTTCAACGACCGAAGCGCGCATAACCCTCTGTTTCATCACCAGATGGCTATGCCGGCCGCACTCCTAATTCCACTGCAAAGATACAACTTTTTCTCAGTATACGCAATTATTTTTGGGAATAATATCTCAGTTGGCACATGGCGGAGGTATATTTTGATAACACGCATATAAGTCCGGCTTTTGCCTATATCGGCAATTTGGTTGTCGAAATCGGATTCTCCGCAGCCCTAATCCCAGCGAAGTGCGTACCTTTGCCATCCAATTCCTTAAAACCCCCAATCCGTCATGAACGTAGAAGAATACATCATAGCCCGTGTCAACGCCCTCCTCCAAGCCGCCGACGCCCAGATCGTCAAGCGCCTCGAAGGCGGCATGAGCAACTACACCTATATCGTATCCAGCAACGGCAAGAAATACACCTACCGCGTGCCCGGCAAGGGCGGCGAGCACTTCGTGGACCGCCGCCAAGAGCTCCTCACCATCGAGCAGGTAGAGCGCCTCGGCTTTGCCGACACCCACTCCTACCTCGAAGAGCGCACCGGCGAGAAGCTCGCCGAATACGTCGAAGGCACCATCCTCACCGGCGCCGACATCGAGGCCCACAACGAGATGGTAGCCCTCCGCCTCCACCAGATCCACCAGAGCAGCATGCAGTTCGCCCCCTACGACCCCTTCGGCCGCCTCAACAGCTACGAAGGCTACTGCCGCGAGCTCGGCTACCAGCATCCCCAAGCCTACCTCGACCTGCGCCGCAAGCTCGACGACGCAAGCCAGCAGATAGAGCAAGTGCCCCTCGTGCCCTGCCATTGCGACTTCCAGCCCTCCAACATCGTCATCGACGGCCCCAAGGTCAACGTCCTCGACTGGGAGTTCGCCGGCATGAACGACCCCCTCTACGACGTGGCCTGCTACGGCAACGTAGGCTTCGACGCCGCCCTCAGCTTCCTCAAGGCCTACGTAGGCCACGAGCCCACCCGCCAAGAGAAGCAGCGCCTCTACTTCCACCGCGCCTTCCAGTGCATGCAGTGGTACAACGTAGCCATCTTCAAAGACCGCATCGGCCTCAGCCGCGACCTCAACATGGACTTTGCCGACGTAGCCAACTTCTTCTACACCATGGCCAAAGACCTCCTCGACGGCTTCGACGCCCTCTAGTCCCGACTCATAACCTATCCTTTTCAATACCCAAGGGAACAGCACACGTTGCGGTTCCCTTTCTTCTTGTGCTCCAATCGGCTGGCAGCCAGCTTCTAATCGAACCCAATCTGGATGTTATCTGGCTTATATGTGCTATATATGTGCTATATATGTGCTATATATGTCCTATTCTATAGAGATAGCAGATATATAGCACATATATAGCACATATATAGCACATATGCGCCGAATTAAATCCAGATTAGGCCCCGATAGGCGCTGATTTATAGCTCGTAATAGGCATACATCTACATCCGTAACATTCAAGAGCAGCGGAGGCACTATCTTTTTCGCATAGCTAGGAGGGCAGATGCCCCTTTGGGGAAAAATCATAAAAAATGTTAACAAAAGTAACCAAAACGGCCTTTTTTGGTCTTATATGGTAGGAAAACCAAAAAATGTACCATTATGAAAAGAATCTTATCATTATCATTCCTGCTGCTACTGGCAGCCACCATGTTCTCCATCGTCCTCCACGCCCAATCAGGCCACTTCGACTGGGCCAAGGGCTACGGTTCTAATCAAGAT
>JAKSMS010000066.1 GCA_024400415.1 Bacteroidales bacterium
GGTAATGATCAAATTGATAGCAGTCAGTCTTTCGCGTGCAGCCGACCGACTCCTCATAGTTGGAACGCCTATGGTCTGAGCCTGGCCAATCTGTCCGGCCAGCATAAGCGCAACCAATGATAATAAATATTTCTTCATAGGCGTAAGTATTTGATGCTGCAAAGTTACACCTTTTTTTCATCATATGCAAGTTTTGGCGCAAAAAGATTTTGATTGCGTGGCAATCGGACGCGATTTTGAAAAAAAACCACATCACTATGGGGAGGCCTAAGGCAATATTAATTGGCGCATATGTGCTATATATGTGCTATATGTGTGCTATATATCTGCTATCTCTATGGGATAGGACAAATATAGCACATATATAGCACACATATAGCACATATACGCCAGTTTATACACATCTATAGGCCATTAGCAAATCAATTCATCCAATAATTTTTGGAAACTATGTACGTGTTGTCCAAACAGACCCTCGTTTTGCAATGCAAAACATTGGGACTGAAAGAAATGTCCAGAAATTGTCCAGAAATAAATCTACGCACATAGAATTTCTGATAAATTTCTGATAATTTCTTTCAGTCTCAATTCTTTGCGTAAGCAAAGAGAGAGTTTCTACTGTCATTATGGACAACTTGTATATAATCACCTAATTTTTTGGAGGTTGCCTTTGTTTATTTGCAGACGCAGTTCATCGGACAGTATTTGCATGACTTTGATGTGGTTCGCGCTTCAAAATCTATCTGTGGATTCATGATCTCTGCCACCACGTCTTTCAGGTCGTTTTCAAAATCCTTGATCCTGTCTTGATCTAGCTTCGAGTCTCCATTCCATTGTGCTGGCATGAAGTCTACATTCAGCTTCCTCAAGGGCACGATGCCTACTTCTACTGGGATGATGGCATCTTTCTCATGCTGCCAGAGCCAGCTGTAGGTCATCAGCTGGAACAGCTTATCGGGTATCTCGTTTGTCTTTGGCGCTACCTTCAGCTCTCGCTCTTCTACGCCTCCCGATTTGTAGTCTATCACTCGTGTCTGCCCGTTCACTTGGTCTATTCTGTCGGCAAATCCGTGTATCTTCACTTGTTCTTTCTTGCCGTCAATCTCTATCTCTAGCGCGTGCTTCATCTCTTTTTCGGGCGAGATGATTTTGATGCTTGATCCCGATTCTAAGAGCTTTATCTCTTTGTCGAGGAATCTTCCTATCTGGGTTTCTGCTATCGACTGCATGAGCAGGTTTCTTCCTTCGTGGGGCATTCCGTTGAGAAACATCTCGTCAAACTTGTTGCTGATGGTTTCTTTGAGTTTGGCCCGCTGTTCTTTGAGCGTAGCCGCTTTCACTTGCCCATTGGGGTCTATCTGGTAGATTTCCTCCAATACTTTGTGTATGCATGATCCCAGTTCCGACTGGTCTAGCTCGTCGGTGATGGTCTCGTTCTCGTTGGCGTATAGCACGTTGCAGTAGTAGAACATGAGCGGGCAGCTTCGGTAGTTGTTCAGTGCCGAGGGGGAGAATCCCTTTCCTGTCGCCATCTCATGCAGCCGCTTCATCACCGATGCTGTCTTTTTGCCGCTCGCTATCGGTGCTGCGTCGCTCTGCTGGCTTTCTGCGGTGACGGTCAGGCTCTCCACCTCGATGTTGTCGGGGTATTGCCGCTGGAGCTCCTCTTTTACCTGTAGTATGAATCTGCTGGCTTCTCCTTTGCCCATGCCGTCGCTTTCGCTTGAATATACCAGGTATACCTCTTCTGCCCGTTGCAGAAATCTATAGAAGTGATAGGCATATACGGCATCCTTTTCTCGGAATGTCGGAATGCCGAAATGTGATTTGAGAAACATGGGTATCAGCGTGTTGCTGCTTCTGCCGGAGGGTAGGAGCCCTTCGTTGGTTGATAGCATGATAACACGTTTGAAATCAAGGTTTCTGGTTTCGAGCACACCTAAGATCTGCAGTCCGCTGAGGGGCTCTCCGTAGAAGGCTATGCTCCTTCTCTTGGCCATTCGGGAATATATCTTTTGGAGCGTGCTCATCTCGTCTACAAAATGGTACTCTTTCTGTAACCTTACAAAGTGGTCGATAATCTGCAGCAGGCAGGCCAGCGCTTCACTTTCTTTTTGATTTTTTTCTGTGATAGTGTCTCCCTCTTGACGGCTCTCGGTTACTCCGCTTTCGTATAGCTGGACAACCAGTCTATGCGCTCTTTCGAGAAAAGTGTCTGGAGTGATGTCTCCATTCTCGAATAGATAGGCTATTGGACTGATATCTAGGCTAAGTTCCCCGGTCGCTTCTTGGATGATGTGCAGGTCTGCCCGGATAATGTTTGCCTGCTTCATCTTGGCAGTGAATTTGGCTCTTATGTTGTTGGCATATAGTAGTTTCGATACGAAATGATCTGATACCACATCCAGTATGTCTTGGTGGTAGAAACTCCTTTTGCGTGCTCTGGCATAGAGCGCAAAGAGCTTCATTATCAGCGAGTGTGCTTCGCTTGCCGTGAAGGGGAATCCCATTGTCACGTTGGCACCCTTGATGTTGGATGGCAGGGAGTTGAGCATGGGCATCAGCAGCGACTCGTCTGCCAGCACTATGGCGGTATCTTCGGCGGCAACCCCTTGTCCCTCTCTGAGCAGGTGTCCGGCATATTTGGTCTGCAGCACGTTCTCAGCACACGACACTATCTTGATCTTCTTGTTGTTCAGCGCAAAATGCTCCGGATAGTCTCCTATCTCGTCGAATTGGGGCTTGTGCTTCTTTAGGAAACGTCCTGCCTCATGGCTTTCCTCTATCGAGTAGTAGTACTTGTCGCCGTCTGTCACCATGTGCCCATTTCCGCGTCTTGTGTAGGCTTGGATTATCTTGACTTCGCATTCCGAGAGCGCGTTCCATCCCACGAAATAGATGTCCTTGGGCAGGTAGTTCTCGATCAAGGTGTCGATGTTCTCTGCCACCTGTCTATAGGCCATTCCGCTGTAGGCTTCTCCTTTGGAGCTCAGACGTTCGTGCAGGTTCTGGTAGTATTCATAGAGGCGCTCGTAGAATCTGAGATAGTTCTTCTGCATCTCTGTCAGCGGCTTGGCTTCCAGGTCCCATTCTCCCAATTTCTTATGGTCGTATATGTTGGAGAATAGGTCCTTGGCGTCTGCCATGTAGAGGTCTATCTCTGAGAAGTCGGATAGCATCATCTCGCCGAAAGAGATGAAGGCGTCGAATGTCTGGTATTTCCTGTCTTTCCCCTCCAGTTCTTCGTGGATTCTGTATAGTTCAAAGAGGAGGAATTCGTTGGGGACTATCTTCGTGTGGCCCAAGGTCATCACTAGGTCGTCGATACCCAATATGGTTGGTATGAACAGGCTTCCCTGGGTCATTTTTGACAAATGTTTTTGTAGGAATATGCCGCTTCGGTGATTGTTGAACACCACCGTCACGTCTCTCATGTCCCTTCCGTGCTTGTCCAGCAGCTGCTGGGCTACTTCTTGTAAGAATGCGTCCATCTTTGTGCTATGTTGTTGTGTTATTTTAGAATCTTATGTGCTTGTGCTAGTGTCTCGGGCTTGCCTACGTCCATCCAGTCTTCGGCATTGTGCTCGAATCCTTTTATCACATGGTCTTTGGCTGCATGCACATAGCAAGGGATGATAGTGTAGGGGCGTTCTGCGTCGGGAAGCATGTCGAAAAATTCCGGACTTACTACCGCTATCCCGCTAAACGCCATTGGCTTATAATCTTCCATAGGCTTGTCTGCCCATAGGTACTCTTCGGTGCCTTTCTTGTGCCAGCCTATTAGGCGCTTGTCGTGGCCGAAGAGGAGGTATCGAGAGGTGTCACGTTCGCTAACAGCCATTGTTGCCAGGCAGTTGTCGGCAATGTGCTGGTCTGCCATTTCTGTTAGCGGTATTCGTGACAGAATGTCGACATTGTGTATCAGCACAGGCTCCTTGCCTGAGAAAAGGCGCTGGGCCTTCTTGAGTCCCCCTCCGGTGTCTAGAAGCATCCCTCTTTCGTCGGACACCACCACCTCGCAGTCCCAGGTCCTCGAGTGCAAGAACTCGATAATCTGCTCCCCGAAATGGTGCACGTTTACCACTATCCTTGAGGCGCCTGCGGCAATGATTTTTTCGAGGTTGATTTCTAGCAGGCTCTTCCCATCCACCTCCACGAGGGCTTTGGGACGGCTATTGGTCAAGGGTCGAAGTCTGGTGCCAAGTCCGGCGGCTAGTACGAATGCTTCCATGTGGTGCTTTTTTTTTGAGGTATTAACGGCCTTGAGGCAAAAAAATTACCATATTTGAAAAAAAATACTGCAAGTTCTATTATTTTTATTATATTTGCAAATTATTATTTAGGATGTCGACAATTAGGAATTTGCGTATTTTATTGTTTTTATGCTTTCTAATGAGTCGGACCTAGTGTTAGGAAAGGAAAAAAAATGAAGAATTTTTCAATCATCGGAGTGGGCGGATATATCGCACCTCGTCATTTAAAAGCTATTAAGGATACCGGCAATAATCTTGTTTCGGCATACGATCATTCTGATAGTGTCGGCATCATGGATAGCTTCTTCCCTCAGGCAGCCTTCTTTACTGAGCAGGAACTCTTCGACCGCCATAACTATCGTTATATCAAGGCTGGAAAGAAGATTGACTATGTGTCCGTCTGCACCCCCAACTACCTCCATGACTCTCATACTCGCTATGGCCTTCGCTTAGGGGCTGATGTAATCTGCGAAAAGCCTACAGTGCTCAATACGTGGAATCTCGACGTGCTTGAAGACCTCGAGCGCGAGTCCGGTCACAAGGCCTACACCATCCTTCAGCTCCGTCTTCATCCATCAGTGGTGGCTCTGAAGAAGCGTATCGAAGAGGGCCCCAAAGACAAAGTATATGATGTCGACCTCACCTATATCACCTCTCGTGGCTCGTGGTACTATGCCTCATGGAAGGGTGATGTCACTAAGAGCGGCGGCATTGCCACCAATATCGGTGTCCATTTCTACGACATGCTCACCTGGATATTCGGACCACTCAAGAATAGCGTTGTCCACGTGGCCAGTCATGATCGCGTAGCAGGCTATCTCGAACTCGAGCAGGCCCGCGTCCGCTACTTCCTCAGTATCAATTCCGACCATATCCCTGCTGAACTGGCCGCTCAAGGCGTCCGCACCTATCGCACCATCATGGTTGATGGTTCCGAGTTTGAGTTCAGCAATGGATTCACCGAGCTACATACCGAAAGCTATCGCAAGATACTCGCTGGCGAAGGATTCCGCATCTCAGAAGCCCGCAGCTGCATCGAGATAGTATCCGGCATCCGCCATGCAGAAGCCATCGGACTCGTGGGCGACTATCACCCATTGGCCAAGTTCCCACTTTCAGCCCACCCATTCGAATGGTAGCAGACTATTTCGTACACGAGAGCAGCTATGTTGATGACGATGTAGTCATCGGGGCCGGTACCAAGGTTTGGCATTTCTGCCATATCCAGAAGGGTGCCCGCCTAGGCGAGCGTTGCTCTTTGGGACAGAACGTCAATGTGGGCAACAATGTCCATATTGGCTGCGGAGTGCGAATCCAAAACAATGTCTCTATCTACGAAGGCGTCGAGATTGAAGACAACGTCTTTTGCGGTCCTAGCTGCGTGTTCACCAATGTCACCACCCCCCGGGCCCATTTCCCAGTCCACGGCGTTTATGCCAAGACCCTCATCCGTGAAGGCGCCTCGCTGGGAGCTAACTGCACCATAGTCTGCGGACATACCGTAGGTCGCAGCGCCTTGATTGCAGCCGGTGCTGTAGTCACTCACGATGTGCCAGATTACGCACTGATGGCTGGCGTTCCAGCCCGACGCATCGGCTGGGTGTGCGAATGCGGCAAGCGTTTGGATGCCACCCTTCGTTGCGAATGCGGCAGGCACTACCGCCAAGACGATACCAATCAACTGATTCAAGACAAATAACCCTATGCAATTCCGAGACCTCCAAAAGCAATATCAGTCACTCAAACCCCAGATGGATGAAGCCATTGCACGTGTGCTTTCTTCAGGATCCTTTATCCAGGGAAGCCCCGTCAAGGAACTAGAATCCCAGCTCTCCGACTATGTGGGAGTGAGCCATTGCGTGACTTGCGCTAATGGAACAGATGCACTGCGTCTGGCTCTTATGGCTTGGAATGTCGGCCCAGGCGATGCTGTCTTTGTGCCCGACTTCACCTTCTTCGCTTCTGCCGAAGTGGTTGCAGCCCAGGGAGCAACGCCGGTCTTTGTTGACGTGGATCCTGCCACCTTCAATATCGATCCGCTCGACCTCGAACGTAAGGTCCAGCAAACTATCATGGAGGGCAGCCTCAAAGCCAAGGCCATCATAGCTGTCGACCTTTTTGGCTTGCCAGCCTATTACATGCCTATCCGCGAGATTGCCGACATCTACGGGCTCCTAGTGCTCGAAGATGCTGCCCAAGGTTTCGGCGGCGCTATTGGTGATGCCCGTGCCTGCTCGTTTGGCGACATTGCTGCCACATCCTTCTTCCCAGCCAAGCCCCTTGGCTGCTACGGCGATGGCGGTGCAGTCTTTACCCGTAATCCCGAGTGGGCCGACCTTATCCGATCCTATTGCGTCCACGGCAAAGGTCAAGAAAAATACGATAATGTCCGCATAGGTACAAACTCACGACTCGACACCCTTCAGGCTGCCATTCTCCAGGTCAAGATGAACGCATTCCCCTCCGAGCTACAGGCCGTCAATGCTGTAGCCACTCGCTATACCGAGCAGCTCTCCTCCGTTGTGGAGTGCCCAAAGGTCCCCGAATCGTTCCTCTCCTCATGGGCACAGTACACCATCCGACTTCAGAGTCAGTCCCAGCGTGATGCACTCCAGGCAGCTCTCAGAGAGTCCGGCATTCCGTCTATGGTGTATTATCCACGCCCCATGCATCTTCAGGCAGCCTTTGCCCACATGCAGCTGTCCGACGACTGCTGTCCAAATTCCGCACAGCTGTCCCATCAGGTATTGTCCCTGCCGATGCATCCCTATCTCACCACCGAAGAGGTAGACCTCGTGGCGGCAAAGGTCAAAGCGTTTCTTGCCAAGTAAGAATCCCGAAACATATTCACCTCAAAGATGATGAAGCGGCTGTCCACTCTTGTGCTATTGTTGCTGCTGCTTTCCTATGCCCATTCTCAGTCGACACCCCGTGTGGCTCTGGTGCTCTCTGGCGGCGGTGCCTTAGGATATGCCCATATCGGTGCCCTTCAGGCACTCGACGAGGCGGGTATCAGGCCATCCATCATTGCAGGCACCAGCATGGGAGCAATAGTTGGAGCCGTTTATGCCCAAGGCTATTCCGGCAACCAGCTATTCGACTATGTTGTCCAGCGCAGGCTCCACACCCTTTCTCGCAATGTGCACGTATCGCTTCGTCATGTCGGCAAAGGTCTCGGCTCGTATAAGCACGTCCGTCGTCTCCTCAATGACGCCATCCCGCATGATAGCTTCGACAGCCTCGCTATCCCATTCTTATGCGTGGCCACCAATATCCGTACCGGACTGCCCGAAGTCCGTACCTCAGGAGGCCGACTGGCCGACTGGGTTTTGGCTTCAGCCTCAATTCCCGTAGTCTTCAAGCCCCAGCTCATCGATGGCGACTATTATTGCGACGGCGGGTTTGTCGACAACCTGCCAGCCTGCTATCTGCCAGAAGGCAGTTACGACATCTGTATCGGCATAGATCTTGTTCCGTCGCATACCCCAGCCACCAAAGATTACTACTCCACCCGCTATCAGGCCTCCGACGTCTATGGCAATATGATACTCAATATCAATTCCGACAAAGGCCGTCAATGTTGCGACTATCTCATCATGCCCCATAATGATGTTGCATATGGTATACTCGACTTCCGTCGCTACAAGCAGCTTCGGCAGCGAGGCTACGATGCCATGCGCCAGTGGCTGCAGGACCACCACGAAATATTTTAATAGGTATATATTATATATGTATAGGTAACCTCTAAAAATTCCCGTTTTACATGAAAAATGGAATTAAAAAAACTTTTCGATATTTCTGCCCTATTTGGATATCTTCAACTGTTTCACTCAGTTGCATAGCCCGCTATGCGCCTTCGCTCATCAGCTGAATCTATCTCAAATAGAACAGAAATCTCATGAAAGCAATTTTTAGAGGTAACCTATAAAGTATCTATAGGATACCCATATACAGCATCATTATCAGAACATGCCAGCAATCCATGCTGGGTGTTAATCTGCTTTTCTTTCAAATAATATCCAATTTATTATCGTAATTATAAGATTTATAATGAGATATATGCAATATTGCTCATTTTCTGTAACTTTTCGTCTTCAGAATGCCAAAAATGGAGAAAAACTGTCAGAAAAAACCGATTTTGATAGCCGAGAAGGGGATGGTATGAAAAAAGTTTGAAAATATTTTATCCGAAATATCAAGCTGTTAGCATAAAAAATGGTCCAGAAGAGAAAAAAATATTTTGTAGTTTGGAAAAAGGTCGTATCT
>JAKSMS010000067.1 GCA_024400415.1 Bacteroidales bacterium
GGTGAAAAATGGTGGCGGGGTTGTTGATAACTTGTGTTTTGTGGGGGTGTTTTGGTGGTGCGAAGGGTGGTTGTCGGTGTTTTTGGATGGTGTTGTAAAGTGCTGTATGTCATTGTGATGAATGTGGATGGTGCGGGGGTGTGGTGATTTTGGATGGGAAAAATTTGGTCAAATGAAAAAAAGTTAGTAATTTTGCAGTCTCTTTGGAGTGTAGTGTGCGCTCTCGAATAGTATAGAGGCGACTAGATCATTTGCCCGTTCGAGCTGCCGTAGACGAGGGCGAGCGCTAGGCGAACGCTGCAAGGAGGAAAAAGAAAAAAGAATCATCGTTTAAAAGTAAAATGAACACATTAAGTTACAAGACCGTATCGGCAAACAAGAACACCGTTCAGAAGGAATGGGTGCTTGTAGATGCAGAAGGCCAGACCGTAGGTCGTCTTGCTACCCGCGTGGCTAACATCCTCCGTGGTAAGACCAAGCCTTCTTTCACCCCACATGTTGATTGTGGTGACAATGTTATTATCATCAACGCAGAGAAGATCGTTCTTTCGGGCAAGAAAATGACTGATAAGATCTATCAGCGCTACACTGGTTATCCAGGAGGTCAGCGTGAGACTACCCCAGAGAAGGTGCTTGCCGTTCATCCAGAGCGCGTACTTGAGCACGCTATCAAGGGTATGCTCCCAAAGAACCGCCTCGGTGCACAGCTCTATCGCAACCTCCACATCTATGCAGGTGCTGAGCATCCACACCAGGGCCAGAACCCAAAAGTGATCAACATTAACGAAGTTAGATAATAGTCATGGCAGAAGTAATTAATACTATAGGTAGAAGAAAGACTGCTGTTGCCCGCGTATATATGAAGGCTGGTGATGGTAAGATCATCGTAAACGGCAGAGATTATAAAGAATACTTCCCAACCGGCCCACTGCAGTACATCGTGAACCAGGCTTTCATGGTTGCTGAGGCTGAGGGCAAATGGGACGTTAAGGCTAACCTCGACGGCGGCGGAATCACCGGTCAGGCTCAGGCACTGAGAATGGCTATCGCCCGCGCTCTTTGCGAGAACAACATCGAGGATCGTCCTGCACTGAAGAAGGAAGGCTTCCTGATGCGCGACCCACGTATGGTTGAGCGTAAGAAACCAGGCCAGCCAAAGGCACGCAAGCGCTTCCAGTTCAGCAAGCGTTAGTATTCGGACTTGGATGTCTGGAGCTGCGGGCTGCTGGGTAGCAATACCGGCGGGTGCCGAAGCGAAGGGCTCCGAACCCCATATAATTAAAGAAAGTATAAATTGTTTAGTATCCAAATCGAGGGGACTCTGCCTGGTTGACAGTCCGGCAGCATAAGACTGACCGGAAAACCCGGCCCTAAGGACTACCCTGAGATTGGCATCACGGAACGTAAACAAATCAATAAAATGACTGAGATTAAATTCGAAGAATTACTCGAGGCTGGTTGCCACTTTGGCCACCTCAAAAGAAAATGGAATCCTAAAATGGCCCCTTATATCTTCAAGGAGCACAACGGTATCCATGTAATCGACCTGCAGAAGACCATCGCTAAGAGCGAGGAGGCTGCTGCAGCTCTGAAGCAGATAGCAAAATCGGGCAAAAAAGTCCTGTTCGTAGCTACCAAGAAGCAGGCTAAGGACGTTGTAGCTGAGATGGCTAAGTCTGTTGACATGCCATTCGTTACCGAGCGTTGGCCTGGCGGTATGCTCACCAACTTCACCACCATCCGCAAGGCTGTGAAGAAGATGAACGCCCTCGACAACCTGATGCACGACAAGGATTTCAACGCTATCTCCAAACGTGAACGTCTGCAGGTGCAGCGTGAGCGCGCTAAACTTGACAAGAACCTGGGTAGTATTGCCGATCTTACCCGTCTGCCAAGCGCTCTGTTCGTAATCGATATCAACAAGGAGCACATTGCTGTTGCTGAGGCTCGCCGCCTTAACATCCCTACCTTTGCTCTCGTTGATACCAACTGCAACCCTGACCTGATCGACTTCCCAATCCCTGCAAACGATGATGCTAGCAAGTCTATCCAGGCTATCCTCAAGCATATGATGGAGGCTATCCAGGAAGGTTTGAATGAGCGCATGCTCGACAAAGAGGCTCAGGCTGAAGAGGCTGAGGCTCCTGTTGAGGAAAATGCTGAGAACAACGAAGAGGCTCCAAGAGCTCGTCGTCCTCGCAAGGCTGCACCAAAAGCTGAATAAGACTTAAAAATTGATAATTGGAACAGTCGTTCGGCACATTTGTTGGACGACTGTTTTTTGAAAAAATAAGGAGAAAAATACTATGGCAATTACCGCTAAACAGGTTAATGAACTGCGCCAGCTCACTGGTGTAGGTATGATGGACTGCAAGAAGGCCCTCGTAGAGTGCGACGGCGACTTCGACAAAGCTATTGACTATCTGCGTCAGAAGGGCCAGAAGATGGCTGCTAAACGTGCTGACCGCGATGCTAACGAGGGTTGTGTTCTGGCTAAGAGCAACGGCAGCTTCGGCGCTGTGATCATGCTCAACTGCGAGACTGACTTCGTGGCTACCAACGCTGGCTTCGTTGAGTTCACCAACAGCATTATCGACAACGCTATGGCTAAGGGCCTTAAGACTAAGGAAGAGGTTCTCGCTATGACTATCGACGGCCGTCCTGTTGCTGACCTCATCACCGACCAGATCGCTAAGATTGGTGAGAAGATCGAGATCGCTCACTATGAGGTTGTTGAGAATGCTGCTGTTTATGCTTACGTTCACCCAGGCAACCGCATGGCTGCTGTTGTGGCTATGAGCAAGGCTGGTTTCGACGAGGTTGGCCACAATCTGGCTATGCAGGTTGTAGCTATGCGTCCTATCGCTCTCGACGCTGATGCTGTTCCTCAGGAGGTTAAGGACAACGAGATCGCTGTTGCTATCGAGAAGACTAAAGAGGAGATGTGCACCAAGGCTGTTGATGCTGCTCTGAAGAAGGCCGGCATCAATCCTGCTCACGTTGACAGCGAGGAGCATATGGAGTCTAACATGGGCAAGGGCTGGATCACCGCTGAGCAGGTTGCTCAGGCTAAGGAGATCAAAGAGCGCGTTGCTGCTGAGAAACTCGCTTCTCTCGACATGAACATGATCAACAATATTGCTAAGGGACGTCTGAACAAATTCTTCCAGGAGAACACTCTCATGGAGCAGGAGTACATCATGGACAAGATGCCTGTTAAGGAGTTTGTTGCTAAGGCTGACAAGGACCTCAAGTGCGTTGCTTTCAAGCGCCTCGAGCTTGGTGCCTAATCGCATCTGACTGACCTAGATCAAAAATATAAGGCCGCCCATTCGAGCGGCCTTTATTATTTTTGGGTGTGGCGCTTATTTTCTTACGATCACGGAACCGCTGCCCTGGTGGGTGGCGAGTACGAGCACTTCGGCAATCTGCACGTGCTTGGGTGCGGAGGCTGCGTAGAAGGCTACGTCGGCGATATCGGCACCGGTGAGGGGCTTGATGCCTTTGTATACGTTGTCGGCACGCTGCTCGTCGCCGTGGAAGCGGATGACGCTGAAGTTGGTCTCTACGAGGCCTGGCTTGATGTTGGTTACGCGAACTGCTGATTCGGCAACGTCGATACGGAGTCCGTCGGTGATGGTCTTCACGGCAGCCTTGGTGGCGCAATATACGTTGCCGTTGGCGTAGGCTGCATCGCCGGCTACGGAGCCGATATTGATGACGTGGCCTTCGTTGCGCTCTACCATGTGGGGCACTACGAGGCGGGTCATGGTGAGGAGGCCCTTGATGTTGGTGTCGATCATGGTGTTCCAGTCTTCTGGGTCGCCTTCATATTCTTTTTCGAGACCGAGTGCGAGTCCGGCATTGTTTACCAGCACGTCGATGTCTTTCCACTGGCCGGTAAGGGAGTCGATGGCTGCCTTGCAAGCGGCTGCGTCGCGAACGTCATATACTAGTGCGATTACCTCTGCGCCTTGTGCTTCGAGGTCTTTCTTTACGGCTTCGAGTTTCTGGCTGTTGCGTCCGGTGATGATAAGGTTGTAGCCGCCTTCGGCAAATTTGCGTGCACAAGCTTCTCCAATTCCGCTTGTGGCTCCGGTTACTAATGCGATCTTTTTCATGTTTATATTGTTGTTTTTTTAGTTTTTCTTTGTTGCTAGGATGCTTCTTGGATTGCCCCTGAAGTCGTCATGTATGGTGCATTCAAATCCGTGCTGCTCTATCATAGCGGCGGTTTCTCGGCCGAGGTGCTGGTTGATTTCGAACACGAGCAGTCCTCCTTGCCGCAGGTGTGCTGCTGCGAAGCTGGTGATGGCGCGGTAGAAGGGGAGGGGGTCGTTGTCGTCGACCCACAGTGCTAGTCCAGGTTCGTAGTCGAGCACGTTTTTCTCCATCTGGGCTGCCTCGCTGCGCATTACGTAGGGGGGATTGCTGATGATGAGGCTGTAGGTGCGGCTGCAGACTGGCTGGGGCAGCGTGCCGAGCACGTCTCCCTGATAGAATGTGGCCTGGGTATGGTTGGCCTCGTTGTTGCGTTGGGCGACGGCTAATGCCTGCTGGCTGATATCTACGCCGAGGACTTCGACGGAGGGGTTGTTTTTTGACAGGGCTATGGCGATGCATCCGCTGCCGGTGCAGAGGTCGAGGATGGGGCCTTCGATGTGGGGAAGGTTCTGCACGATCTCTTCGGTTTCGGGGCGGGGGATGAGCACGTCGGGCGACACTTCGATGCGGCAGTCGCAGAAGTGGGTGTGGCCGATGATGTGCTGTATGGGGCGCTGCTTTTTGAGGTCTTCTACTGCCCAGTGGAATCTGAGCAGGTCGCTCTGGTTGATGGTGCCTTCGCGGTGAAGCAGGAAGTCTACGGTGGTCCAGCCGAGGAAGGCCTCGAACAGCATGCGGGTCATCTGCTTCAGCTCGGCCTCGGGGTATAGGTCATGGAGTTCGGCGAGGATGTAGCGTTCGATGTCGCGAACCTTGTTGGAGGGGATATGTAGGTTGGTGGTGTTCACGGTGTGGCTCTATTTGCGGCCGAAGTCAGCGGGTATCTCGCCCCAGTGCTCGGTGTCCCATTTGCGTATTTCGGTGGTGTAGGTGTTTTTTTCTAGCCAGGCTTCGGCTCTTCTGACGTAATCCCACAGCTCGGCGGTTTCGGTGGTGTAGGGCAGCTTGGACTTGCATACTTTCTGCTTCACCCAGTTGATGGCGTTGACGGAGTCGGAATAGAGTATGATGTCGAGGTTGTGCCTTTTTAGGTAGGAGAGTCCGTGCACAATGGCCAGAAACTCGCCAATGTTGTTGGTTCCTATGGGTGCCTTGTAGTGGAATATCTGGGAGCGTGATGCTACGTATACTCCTTGGTATTCCATCACTCCGGGGTTGCCGCTGCAGGCTGCGTCTACGGCTAAGGCATTCAGTACGGGCGGTTCTGCGCTGCCTTTGGGCTGGATGGAGGTCATTCCCAGTTCGTCTACATTGGCTTTAAGGCTGGCGGCCATTTCTGGTCCTAGGCGGAGTGCTTCCTGGGCCAGTTCGAGAGTGTCGTAGGACTTGTATTTGGCGCCTACTACGCCGGTGACCTGCTGGCTGCATTCGTTCCAGTCGGTATAGATGCCGGGCTGTTTGCCCGACCATACTACGTAGTATTTCTGCTTCTTCTTTGCCATGGGGTGTGGGGATTAGAAGAGGTCTTTGTTTTGTGAGTCCATGATGATGGTGTGGGGGCCGTCGTTGATCAGGCTTACCTCCATCATGGCGCCAAAGCGTCCGGTCTGGACTGGGTGGCCCATGAGCTGTCCCAGCCTGGCGATGAATTTCTCGTAGAGGGGAATGGCGGTTTCGGGCTTTGAGGCATGAATGTAGCTTGGGCGGTTGCCCTTCTTGGTGCTTGCCATGAGCGTGAACTGGCTCACGAGGAGTATGTCGGCTCCGGGGATGTCCATCACGCTGAGGTTGGGCACTCCGTCGGCATCGTCGAAGATGCGCATCTTCACCACTTTCTGGCAGAGCCATTCTATGTCGTCATCGGTGTCGCGGTCCTCAATGCCTAGGAGGATGAGGAGGCCTTTGTCGATCTGTCCGACGATCTCTTGATTGATGGAGACGGAGGCCTTTTGGGTGCGTTGTATTACCAGTCTCATTTATTCTATCACTGTCAGTTTGGCGAACTTCAGCATGAGCTGCTTTTGTCCTACGTTTTCGAAAAATATTAATGCTTTGGCGTCGTTGCCGCTGCCTTCGATCTGGAGCACTTTGCCTACTCCGAATTTGGCGTGCATCACCTTCAGCCCTACCTGTATGGCTGCAATCTCGGCTGGAGAATTGCCCTGGGTGGGACCTGTCTGGGTGTTCTGGGGTTTGGCAACGCGCACGAATTTCTTCTGCTCGGTCTGTTGCAGCGGCTTGCCCATATTGCGGAATGCTGAGGGCATCTGTCCGACTTTAGGGTAGGCTCGGCCGCCGCTAGGCATCTGGAGGTACTTGGGGTCGATCTCTTCTACGAAGCGGCTTACCTCCTGGCTGGAGGATTGTCCAAACTGGTAGCGGGTAAGGGCGTAGGTGAGGTAGAGCTGCTTCTCGGCACGGGTGACGGCCACGTAGAAGAGGCGGCGTTCTTCCTCTAATTCTTGTCGGCTGGAGATGCTCATGAATGAGGGGAAGAGGTTCTCTTCCATGCCGGCCACATATACGTAGGGGAACTCTAGTCCCTTGGCGGCGTGTATGGTCATCAGCGACACTTTGTCGGCATCGTCGTTGTCCTTGTCTTCCGAGGTCATCAGAAGTACCTGCTGGAGGAACATGTCGAGGGTCTTGACCTCGCCGGTTGGTGTGCTGTTGTCCTCGCCTGGAGTGATCTCGTCGTCCTTCTCGCAGAATTCTTGAATACCGTTGAGGAGCTCTTCGATATTCTCAATGCGGTTGGCGTTCTCGGGGTCGTCGTCGTTGCGCAGGAGGGTGATGATGCCCGACTGGTAGACTATCTGCTTGGCCAGGGTGTAGGCGTCTGTGGTGTATACCTGCGAGGTAAAGAACCGTATCTTGGTGACAAACTCCATGAGTCTGCTCAGCGTGTTGGCGCCGAGGCCCAGTCCGAAGTCGCTGATGTTCTCGAGCACGGTCCAGATGCTCACGTCGTTGTCGGCTGCAGCGATTCGAATCTTGTCGAGGGTGGTCTGTCCGATACCTCTTGACGGATAGTTGATGATTCTTACCAGCGAGGCGTCATCGTGGTTGTTGATGGCCACTCTGAGGTAGGAGAGCACGTCCTTGATCTCCTTGCGGCCGTAGAACGAAATGCCGGCATAGATGCGGTAGGGGATATTCATCTTGCGCAGCGCCTCTTCGAGGGAGCGGGACTGCACGTTGGTGCGGTAGAGGATGGCGAAGTCTTTGTAGTCGAGGTCTTCGTCGAGTCGGGCATTGACGATGGTGTCGGCAATCTGCCGGGCCTCGTCGCGTTCGTCAACGGCGCGCAGCACCTTGATGAGGCTGCCTTGTCCGTTGTCGGTCCAGATGTCCTTCTTGATCTGCTCTTTGTTTTGCGAAATGACGGAGTTGGCGGCGTTGACGATATTCTGCGTCGAGCGGTAGTTCTGCTCCAGCTTGAAGAGGTTCATGTTGGGGTAGTCGCGCTTGAAGTTGAATATGTTCTGGATATTGGCTCCGCGGAAGGCGTAGATGCTCTGTGCGTCGTCGCCTACTACGCAGATATTTTGGTTTCTTGCAGCCAGCTTCTTCACGATGAGGTACTGGGAATAGTTGGTGTCCTGGTACTCGTCCACCATCACGTATTTGAAACGGTTCTGGTATTTGAGCAGCACGTCGGGGAAGTCGCGCAGGAGTATGTTCATGT
>JAKSMS010000068.1 GCA_024400415.1 Bacteroidales bacterium
TGGCGCATCCAGCGCGGAGTGATGATGGCCAGTCCTTCGCCGTGGGTGATGTCGTAGTGACCCGAGAGTGCGTGCTCTATGGCGTGCATGGGCCAGCCGCTACGGCTGTTGCCGAGCGAGTATATGTCGTTGCATCCCAAGGTGGTGGCGTAGAATATCTCGGCTCTTGCGTCGTAGTCCTCAGGGTTCTGTAACACAATCTTCACGTTCTTCACCAGCGACTTGATGGCGCCCTCCATGAACGCGTCGTTCATCATGATATGTTCGCCGCAGAAGTACTGCTCCATGATGTGGTTGATGCAGTCGGCCACTCCGGCGAGGGTGTGCTTCACGGGCACGGTGAAGGTGTATGATGGGTCGATGAATGATACCTCGGGGAAGGTGTATTTTGAGAAATAGGCCAGCTTGTCGTTGGTCTCGGTGCGCGAGATCACGGCGGCGTTGTCATATTCCGATCCCGTTGCTGCCATGGTGATGATGTCCACTATCGGGATGGCCTTCAAGGTTTCGGCCTTGCCGGTCACGATGTCCCATGGGTCGGCCTCCGAGCAGGCTGCTCCGGCTATGGCCTTGGTGCAGTCTAGTACTGAACCGCCTCCTACCGAAAGGATTACGTCGATCTTCTTTTCTTTGCAGATGCGCACTCCCTCCACCACGCTGGGGTTGTATTTTGGGTTGGGCTCTATGCCGGGTAGTTCGAATATCTCCTTGTCGGCCAGCAGGCGCTTCACCTGGTCGTAGAGGCCGTTGCGCTTGATGCTTCCGCCGCCGTAGGTCATCAGCACGCGGCTGCCGTATTGGCTCATTACGCTTTGCAATTTTTTCTCTACTACGCCCTTGCCAAATATGAGTCGGGTAGGGGTTTGATAATCAAAATTTACCATATTATTTTTTGTTTAGTTGGTTACTCTATAGAACTCACCTTTAGTGTTTTAGGTTTTCTTTCGTTGATGGGTCGAATTCGTGGAGAGGTCTCAGCTTCTCGCAGTGCTCCATTTCAGGGCAGTTGCTGCAGGTCTCGTAGCCCTTGTCGGCACAGCATTTCTTGATCTGGCACATGTGGCTGCAGAAATAGTATTTCACACCCTCGTTTCTGCAGCCCATGCAGTTGATGCTCTCGGGAGTGATAAGGTCGGTATTGTTCAGTTTGCACCATTTCTGTGCCACCTCTTTGCGCATTTCGTCGTCGTTCTTGAGGGTGGCGATGTGGGCCTCGCAGGTGCTGCAGTCTATGCCGCAGCAGGCAATCTCTTTCTTCATGTCGATATGGTATTATTTCCTTTAAGTGATTAATTACAAAACGTCCTTTTTTAGGTGGGTTCTATAAATTCATTTCTTGCGATTTTGAATGGATTGTCGAACAGATTGCTGTGCGAAACGAGGGCGCATAGCGGGCTATGCAACCGAGTGACAAGCAGCAAGATGCCGACAAGGCTTCAAAAGCGCTGAAAAGATTTATATTGCACATCATTATTACTTTTTTGTTCAATCGGTGAATTTATAGAACTCACCTTTACTTTTTCTTTGCCCGTTGGTATTGCTCCCAGATCTTTTCTATGTTATTGGGCGAAGCTCCTTCTTCGAAGAATACTGCCTCAGGGTTCTTCTTAAACGCACTCCAGTTTCCGCAAATCTTTCCATCAACCGCTATGACAGGGTAGAAGATGCCGTTCTTGCTGTGGGCATGATGAGCCTGATCGGGGGCGAGAGCGAGTTCGCGGCTCTTATAGCCTATCAGGTACTCGTCGTAGGCTGGCAGCAGCAGCGTGTCGCCCTTCCGGATTTCTTTCATTCGGCAACTCTCGTGCACAAAAAAGTTGTTTCCCTTCCACTTCTCCCCGTGCAGCTCGCCGCCCAGCAGTTCTATGCCTCTGCGGCAGTCGCCGATGTTCAGGCCGCTCCACCACACGTAGTCCTCCAGCGTGGCGGGCGAGTGGCTCTGGAAGTATTTCCTGGCCAGCAGCATCAGCGCCTCGTCGCGGTCAATGTCCTGGGGGCGCGGCACCTTGCTGCCCGATAGCGAGTAGGTTGCCTTCATTGGCTCTAAGTTGCCGCTGCAGAGGGTGCCGTTCAGCTCGTTGAAGCGTATATGGTAGGAGAGGCGGTGGTCGTCCATCTCTATCCCCTTCCGCCTCAGGGTCTCAGCGTAGTCCTCCTTAGAGGCGCTTCCTATCCGTTCAGTGGTGGCGCAGATCAGGTCGTGCATCTCGGCCAGCTCCTTGTCCGAGAGACTGATCCGGTTGGAGCTCATCCATCCGCGTATCACCTTCTCGGCCTTTTCGCGGCAGAGTCCGAGCATCCACCAGTAGTCGTCGCCCGACACCAGCTGCCATGTGCCCCTCAGCAGGTGCAGCCTTATGATGCGGCCCTCGTCGAAGTCCTTCCTAAAGGCCTCGTAGGAGGGCTTTTTCGTGCGCATCGCCACGGCCCACCGCATCTGGCGGTATTCCTGGGCCTGCATGGCTCCCATGTGGGATACAACCTCGGCGGGGGAGTCGAACTGAGGCGCGGCCAGCTGTTGGCTGAGCAGTCGTATGGCTGTGGGGTTCATCAGTCTTCGGTGAAGTCTACGGCGCGGTTGATATAGTCGTTGAAGGGCTTGGTGGTGCGGAATATCTCAGCCACGCGCTTGGCCAGCTGCGGACGGGTCACGAAGCCGTCGTCCACGTGCATCGACAGGCAGTAGGCCTTCATCCTCATCCAGTCGGCATAGGGGGCATCTGGGTCGTAGTCCTTGGGCACCTTCTTCAGTGCGCCCTCAATGTCGGCCACAAATCTTGGGTCGGCCACGCCCAGCACCTCGTTCTTGAACTCCTCCCAGCCGTAGCTGATGTCCTCGCGCAGCATCTTCACCACCCTCGGGTCGTAGCAGTAGTTTCCGCTGGCCAGCATGTGGGCGTGCGGGTATCCGCTGCCCGTGCCGGTGCCTATGTGGAAGTAGTAGCCTGAGTGCATCGACTTCTTTCCGCCCGGAGCCAGGAAGGCGCCGAAGTGGGTCTTGTAGGGGCTCTTGTCGTTCGAGAACCTCGTGTCGCGGTAGATGCGGTAGGTGCAGTCCTTCAGCGACAGCTTGGCAATGTCGTCGTCATATTCGCCAACCTCGCGTATCAGCTCCTCGCAGAAGGCGTTCCACTTCTCGAGCACGCCCAAGTAGCGGCACTTGTTGTCGTTGAACCATTCGCGGTTGATGTTGCGCTCCAGGTCGCGCAGGAAGTCAAGTATCTCTTTCATGTGTCTTATTCCATTCGTCCGTATTTCATCTCTTCGCCCTGGCTGTCATACTGCTTGCGCTTGCCGGTGGGCGGCTCCGATAGGGTCACCTTCATCACGGCCGTGCGTTCTATGCTGCGCTCCACGGCGGCCTCGAAGGCCCCCATGTGCTGCGGCAGGAATCGCTGGCATACGGCCTTCAGTCCCAGTATCTTCTCCTCGCGGTCGGTCACCATCTCGGCCGTCCCGAAGGCGATGGCCGACTTGAATTCGAGCGTGAAGCTGTTGTCCTTGGGACCCACCACGGGGCGGCAGCGGGTCACTGCGCTGAGGCATACCTTGGGGTTGCGGTCCAGCACCTCCATCTTGCGGCCTTCTAGGGCGCCGTGGAAGTAGAAGGTGCGCTCGTCGGTCCGCGCCATCGAGAGGGGCACGGCGTAGGGCGAGCCGTCCGAGTCAGTCATGCTCAAGGTGATAAATGGTGCCTTGTCCAGCACCTCCAGCGCCCATTCGGCGGGCATCTCACGTGATTGTTTCCTCATAGCGTAATGGTGGTAGTCCTAATAGATATCTGCTCAATAACTGTTTATTATATAATAACCGACAATTCCCCGCTTTATTGTATAGAACTGTCGGTTATACTAAGTTTCTGTTATCTTCCGCCTCTTCTTTCGGGTCCTTTCAAATCTGTTTTTCCGAATCTCAGGGTAGCGCTGAGGCTCACATATCTGCTGGTCGGTTTTGAGTCTGTGTTGCTCATCAGGTAGGGGTTGGCCGAGGCGACGCTCCAACGGTTCCAGTCGAAGAGGTCGTTCACCCCTATGTTGAGGCTCAATCGTCGGTCAAGCAGGTCTGCATTCACTCCCAAGTCTATTTTCTTTCGATTTGCGCAAGTTATTGAATCATTTTATAATGATCTATAGTAATTCTTGTTGTATAAACGTTTCGATTTATCCCACTTGTTGGCTGCCTCACTAATAGGGCACATCTGTGCTATATCTCCTTTTATTCTCCATATTAACTCCTTTTTATCTGTTATTATAGAAAAGAGATAATAAGGAGATAAAAAGGAGAATAAAAGGAGATGTAACGAGGTTGTGGCTGATACATAGCCTATTACGACGTGGCATCGGCTGCTCTCAAAAAGGCCGCCGAGAGGGATTGAAGATGCGTCATTTTGTTGCCGAATCAGGAATGGAAGATTGCAATGGGTGGATTCCGGAATATCAATTATCCAAGTTGGATGTTGAGTCAGCCTGTCCGACAGGAGATTCTTGTCGGACAGCCTTGCCCGAGTCTTCGGGTCGCGGTGGTTTTTAACCCACCTAAAATCAATTTTTTGCTCCAATATTTCGGCATTAGGGTTAGCAAATCAAAAAAAATCGTATCTTTGCAGTCCAGATGGAAACGTAGATACCTACTCCTTCAAGCTAAAGAAAAGAGGTATTTCTTTGCTGTTCCCTGAAAGTAATACATACGTATATTGACCTATTTTAGCAGTTGCGCCCGACACGGATTTAGGGCATTATGATGATGAAGAGAATTTTGCTATTTAGTGTGGCTTGTATGATGCTGGTTTCCTTCTGGGGTTGCAAAAATGGCAGTTCGTCGGAAGACGGTATTACTCAAAAGGTGGACCAATGCGGTCTGTTTCCAGCAAAGTCTGACGGCAAATATGGCTATATCGACAAGACGGGCATTTTTGTGATAAGCCCTCAGTTTGACCATGCTTTCAGCTTCTCAGAAGGCTTGGCATGTGTTGAGATTGGCGGCAGATATGGCTTTATAGACAAGGAAGGAAAGTTTTTGATCAACCCTCAGTTTGATAATGCTTGGCCCTTCTATGAAGGCTTGGCGACAGTTAAGATTGGTGACGAATGGGGCTTTATCGATAAGACAGGCAGTTTTGTGATAAATCCTCAGTTTTACGATGCTTACGGCTTCTCAGAAGGTTTGGCGGCTGTTGAGGTTGGCGTTAAATATGGCTATATCGACAAGACGGGTAAGATTGCAATCAACCTTCAGTTTGAGATTGCTCACGATTTCTCGGAAGGTTTGGCAAGTGTTATAGTTGGCGACAAATATGGCTATATCGACAAGACAGGCAGTTTTGTGATAAATCCTCAGTTTGACTATGCTTACGATTTCTCAGAAGGTTTAACGAGTGTTGAGATAGGTGGCAGATGGGGCTATATCGACAAGATGGGGAAGATTGTGATCAACCCTCAGTTTGACAAGGCTTGGTCTTTCTCAGAAGGCTTGGCGCCTGTTGAGATTGACGGCAAATATGGCTATATCGACAAGACGGGCATTTTTGTGATAAGCCCTCAGTTTGACCATGCTTCCAGCTTCTCAGAAGGCTTGGCGTGTGTTGAGATTGGCGGCAAATGGGGCTATATCAACAAGGAGGGTAAGATTGTGATAAAGCCTCAGTTTGACTGGGCTTTGAAGTTCTTAAGCGGTTTGGCGTGTGTTAAGATTGGCGACAAAGATGGCTATATCGACATGGAGGGAAAGATTGTGTATATGGAGCAGTAGAAAAGATAGTATTTGAAATTAACAACCTATAACCAGTTGTGCCCGATACGAAGCAGGGTGAGAAGTCATGATGCATCAGGACTCCGCACATGCAAGGTCGTTTGAGATATGACCGTAGACCGTTGACCGAAGACTGTTGACCGTTGACTGTCCACTCGGCAAACTCTTGGGTTGATGGCTGAAGTGATGGAAATCCGGGGTGATGGCAAAATAAATTTTGCTATGTCGTTTCTTCTTTGTATCTTTGTCGGTCAGTATTATTTGTAATTATTGTTGAACATTTCTGTGTATGAATAAGATAGAGCTTGTAATAGAGAATCTCGACGGGCAGCGCGTGCATGCCGACCAGGGCATGACGCTGGCCGAGGTGGCCCGGCAGTATGTGCCCAAGGGCCAATATCCGTGGATAGCCGCCTTGGTGAACAACCAGGTGGAGCCGCTCTCCTACGTGCTGTACAACCCTAAGCGCATCCGTTTTATCGACATCACTTCCGAGCACGGTCTCAGCGCCTATCAGAACTCGATAGTGATGATGCTGGCCAAGGCGGTGCGCGACGTGTACCCCCAGGCCTCGCTGCAGGTGGTCCACTCGATGACTACCGGATTCCACTGCTCCATAGAGGGGGTGGACGGCGCAACGAGGCTCGAGGTGGTGAAGGCCGTGCGCGACCGCATGACGGAACTGCAGCGGATGGACATCCCCTTCTATACCCGCACCATGCTGGTGGAGGATGCCGCCAGGCTGATGGAGGAGCACCACGCCTCGGCTGCCACCTTGGAGACGCTGCGCAACTGCGGACAGCTCTATGTGCACGTGCACCTGCTGGACGGCATGCCCCGCATCATGGCCTCGGTGCCGGTGCCTTCGACGGGCTGCCTCACCTGCTGGGACTTTAAGATGCAGTCCGAAAGCGGCTACCTGCTGCAGTGGCCCGACCGCCAGTATCCCGAGAAGCTGAGCGTGTATGAGGAGACTCCGAAGCTGTTCTCCATCTTTGAGGAGCACCGCCGCTGGGTGAACACCCTCGGAGTGCCCACCATCGAGGACCTCAACCGCGTGGTGCGCGACAAGGGCGAGAACCACCTCATACAGGTGAGCGAGGCCCTGCACGAGAAGAAGTATGCCGAGATTGCCGAGATGATATACCAGCGTCGCGACAGCGTGAGGATGGTGCTGCTGGCCGGCCCGAGCTCGAGCGGCAAGACTACCTCGTGCCGCCGACTGAGCGTGCAGCTGAGCGTGCTAGGATTCGACGTGCAGCAGCTCTCCTTAGACGACTACTTCGTGGACCGCAGCCGCACCCCCAAGCAGCCTAACGGCGACTACGACTTCGAGGCCCTCGAGGCCCTCGACATACCGATGCTCAACGACCACCTGAACCGCCTCTTCAAGGGTGAGCGGGTGGAGATACCGACCTACGACTTCAAGAAGGGCGAGCCCTACTTCAGCGGCAAGGCCCTGCAGCTGAAGCCGGAGAGCATCCTGGTGGTGGAAGGCATCCACGCCCTCAACCCCAAGCTGACCGCCCAGGTGGACGACGGGCTGAAGTTCAAGGTGTATGTGTCGGCGCTGACCCAGATAGCGATTGACGACCTCAACCTGATCCGCACCAGCGACAACCGCCTGATACGCCGCATCGTGCGCGACAACAACTTCCGCGGCTGGGGCGCACAGGAGACCATCATGCGCTGGCCCAGCGTGAGGGCCGGCGAGCGGCAGCATATCTTCCCCTACCAGGAGAATGCCGACGTGATGTTCAACTCGGCCTTGCTGTATGAGCTGGGCGTGCTGCGCAACTACGCCGAGCCGCAGCTCAAGCGCGTGCCGCAGAACAGCG
>JAKSMS010000069.1 GCA_024400415.1 Bacteroidales bacterium
GCCTCTAGGGCTTGTTTTTCGGCCTCCTGGAGGCTTCCCTGTATGCCGGTGCCCAGATACTTCACGTAGGCTTCTTTGCGCGTCCAGAGGCGCAAGAATTCGAGTTCGGGGTCTGCCGACTGGCGGATGTGATGCTGCTCGGCTTCGCTGCAGACCTTATTGATGAGGCTTTCGCTGACCTTTCGACGGCATTCCACGTCAATGCCGATGGGTCCTTGTTCGCTGAGAGCGACGGCTACTGCTTGTTTGCAATGGCTCTGGCTGAAGTGTAAGTGGGGGTAGTTCTCCAGGAATGGCTGTCCGTGCTCGCGGTGTCCGATGATGGGCATCGGGCCGTCGGGGAAGAGTTCTTTTAGTGTGTCTACGAGCAGCTGATAGGCCGCGGTGCGTTCGCGTCGGCCTTGGAGGTGGTGCATGGCTAGGATGTGGGCTGCCTGCTCGGCTGGGTATCCGCCGATGAGCCGGATAATCTCCTGCTCGGTATAACGTTCTATCAGTATGTCAGTTCTGTATATCATGGTGTTAATCTCCCGCGAAGGGTAAAAAGATAAGAGTTTTTTTCAGTCGTTTTCAATAAGGTTTGCGAAGAGCGCAAAGCGGCATTGCTTCGCTCGCCGAAGTATAGGACCTAAGTTGTTGTGCACCTCGATGGCTGCTCCAATTATGTCGTATGAATTGTCTTTCATGGCTGATATTGTTGTTGACAAAATATATTAATACGCGAGCGAAGCAATGCGTTTTCGCGAACTTCGTTTTCCTTTTTTTTGAAGTTGCTTTTAATCTTTACACCTTCGCGGGAAACAGACCTATTCGCGTAGGACGATGATTTCGCCCGAGAGCTGTTGAATTTGTGTGTCAGTTCTGTATATCATGGTGTTAATCTCCCGCGAAGGGTGAAAAGATAAAAGTTTTTTTCAGTCGTTCTCAATAAGGTTTGCGAAGAGCGCAAAGCGGCATTGCTTCGCTCGCCGAAGTATGGAACTATTTCCCAAATTCACCATCAAATCCCATCACTACTCTGCCGAATCCTTCTTTCATCAGGTTGCAGACATTGAAATTGAATAGAAGGCCTATTTGAACATTCATGAATCTCATGTAGGTCTTGAGCTGTTTGAAGTAAACGGGTTTTAATTTTTCGACAGACTTGAGTTCAATGATGATTTGGTCGTCAACAAGTATATCAAACCTCAGCGCAGAATCATTGGTCTCATTCAATGATAAGTCGATTCCCTTGTACAGGATCGGTACTCTGCCTTGTGAGATTGTCTTGTGTCCGCGTAGTTTTAATTCGTGGATCAGAGCTTTTTCGTAGCAACTCTCGAGTAGTCCAGGACCTAAGTTGTTGTGCACCTCGATGGCTGCTCCAATTATGTCGTATGAATTGTCTTTCATGGCTGATATTGTTGTTGACAAAATATATTAATACGCGAGCGAAGCAATGCGTTTTCGCGAACTTCGTTTTCCTTTTTTTTGAAGTTGCTTTTAATCTTTACACCTTCGCGGGAAACAGACCTATTCGCGTAGGACGATGATTTCGCCTGTGGCGCTCAGCTTTACGATGCGCGACGAGGGACTCTCGCGGTTGTACTCCGGGCGGTCTTCGACGATGTGGCCCACCCGCGACTTCAACGCCTGGCTGATGTCGCCAAAGCAGGCCGGAGACGGCTCGCCCGACAGGTTCGCCGAGGTGCTGACGATGGGGTGTCCTAGCTCTTGCAGCAGTTGCTGGCAAAAAGCCATCTTGGGCACTCTTATGCCGATGCTGCCGTCCTGCGCCAGCAGGTTGAGGGGCAGGTTAATGGCCTTGGGAAAGATTACCGTGGTTGGCCGTTCCGATTCAATAGCCAGCCCTACGGCCTCGGCGCTAGGATTGTCGACATACTGGCTGAGCATCTCGCGGGTGCAGAGTATGAGCATCGACTTGGCGTGGTCGCGCTGCTTGAGGGCATATATCTGCTCTATGGCGTCGGCATTGGTGGCGTCGCATCCGATGCCCCAGATA
The DNA here is from genome assembly GCA_024400415.1 of Bacteroidales bacterium. Taxonomy (GTDB): domain Bacteria; phylum Bacteroidota; class Bacteroidia; order Bacteroidales; family P3; genus Colimorpha. The sequence goes on from JAKSMS010000069.1 coordinate 2,003, forward strand.
GTGTCGGTAGGGTAGAGGAGGGTCTTGCCTTGACGCAAGGCCTCGACGGCGGAGTGGATGGTGTTATCTATCATGAGATTAATCGTGTTTCGTACAAGTATGGGATAGTATTCCTTTTTTGCAAAGATAGATATTTTTTTTCGAAATATGACCGAAATGTTAACTAATTTAAAAAAAAATCGTAACTTTGCATGGTATTGAGAATTGTCCGTTGTTTGTAAAAAGATTATAATCAATATATTAATAACTAATAATAGTAAAAACATGAATCTCTTATCCATTCAAAGCCTTTGGCAGAATCACGCTACATGGGTGATTTTTGCCTGCATCCTTGTGGTGGTGATTCCTTTCATCGTGTTCTATCTGATGGAAGCTAAGAAGCACCCTAAAGGACTGATCGCTGCTGCACTGAGCAACATGGGCGAGCGCTTCGGCTACTACATCATGAATGCCATCCTGCTCCTCTTCATCGTTTCTAAGTTCGGCCTTCCTGACGGCACTGCCGGTCTGATCTATTCCGTATTCTATTTCGGAATCTACGTGTTGAGTTTGGTAGGCGGCATCATCGCCGACCGCACTCAGAACTATAACCGCACCATCCAGTGGGGTCTTATCATCATGGCTCTCGGCTATGTGGGTATGGCCATCCCTCTGTTCAGCACCGACAACGGCCTTGTTGTTGACGGCAACGGCGGCTGGTGGGGCATCCTCATCTTCACCTGCGTGGCACTGCTCGCCATCGCCTTCGGTAACGGTCTGTTCAAGGGCAACCTCCAGGCTCTCGTAGGCCAGATGTACGACAACTTCGAGGCTGAGGCAGCCAAGAAGGGTCCAGAGGCTCTCGCTGAGGCTAAGGATCGTCGCGACAGCGGTTTCCAGATCTTCTACGTGTTCATCAACATCGGTGGCGTTATCGCTCCATTCATCGCTCCTCTCCTCCGCGAATGGTGGCTCAAAGCCCACAACTTCATTTACAATGCAGACATGTCCGGCCTCTGCCACCGCTATCTCAACAACACCCTCCAGTATACCGACGCTAATGGCAAGGCCGTAGACCTCACCCAGAAGTTCGTGGAGACCTCTCAGGTCGTTGTCACCGACCCATCCCTCCTCGCCGACCAGACCAAGTTCTGCTCCGACTACATCCTCACCTTCAACCAGGGTGTGCACTTCTCATTCATCGTTTCTGTCGTTGCCATGCTTATCTCCTTAGTAATCTTCTTCACCCAGAAGAAGAAGTTCCCTCAGCCTGGCAAGAAAGAGGCTGCTGCCGTAGTAGACTATACTCCTGAAGAGAAGGCCGCCATGGCCAAGGAGATCAAGCAGCGTATGGCTGCCCTCTTCGCCGTGCTTGGTATCGCCGTATTCTTCTGGCTCTCATTCCACCAGAACGGACAGTCACTCTCCGTGTTCGCACGCGACTTCGTCAACTCCGACCAGATAGCCCCAGAAATCTGGCAGGCTCTCAACCCACTCTTCGTGATCATCCTCACCCCACTCGTGATGGGCATCTTCGCTGCTCTCGCCCGCAAGGGCAAGGGTGTATCCACCCCTCGCAAGATCGCCCTCGGTATGGGTATCGCAGGTTGCGCCTACCTGTTCCTCCTGGTGTTCTCCATCATCAGCAACTATCCTTCAGGCGACGAGTTCCGCGCCATGGATGCTGCCCAGATGGCTGTCGCAGGCCTCGCCAAGGCTGCTCCATGGGTGATGATCGTTACCTACTTCTTCCTCACCGTTGCCGAGCTGTTCATCAGCCCACTCGGACTCTCCTTCGTTTCCAAGGTTGCTCCTCGCAACATGGTAGGTCTCTGCCAGGGCCTCTGGCTCGGCGCCACCGCCATCGGAAACCTCTTCATCTTCGTAGGTCCTATCATGCTCAACGCATGGCCTATCTGGCAGTGCTGGGGTGTATTCCTCGCCATCTGCTTCGTATCCATGGCCGTGATGTTCGGTATGGTGAAGTGGCTCGAGAAGGTTACCGCATAATCCGGTCCATCCCGTCATTATACGATAAGAAAGGCTGCCCCGCGGGCAGCCTTTATTTTTATTATTCGCCTAGCCTAGGCAGCTAGGAGTCTAGCAAACTAGATTCCCTTAACCCTCGACCCTTCAGCATCCACCACAGTACTGCTGCCATGGCGGCAATGAGCAGGGCCTGAGGGGTTGTGATATGCACCTCAATGGCGGCGTAGGGCAGCTGCGCTATCCATGCCGTCAGCCGGTCGGTAATGCCTAGCAGCCATCCCAGTACTGGCGCCAGTTGCGGTATCAGTAGCGTGGCCATGATGGCGGTCAGCAACAGTCCGGCACAGGGCACTATCGTCATGTTGGCTATCAGGAAGTAGGTGGGGAACTGATGGAAATATAGCAGCGTGAGCGGCAGGGTGCCCAGCGTGGCTGCCGTGGTGAGGCACAGCAGTCCCATCAGCTTCTGCGCCAGTCGCAAGGGCAGCAGCCTCTTGGCACGCTGTAGCAGCGTCATCTCGTCGGTCTCTTTGTCGAGCAGGGCTCTGTCGGGCCAGGGCACCAGCTGGTAGAGCGGCTGGTGGAAGGCTATGATTCCTAGCAGGGCGGCATAGCTCAGCTGGAATCCCACGTCGTATGCCAGCAGCGGGTTGGCACAGAGCATCATAAGTGCCGAGGCGGCCAGCAGGTTGAGGCTGCTCCCCTGCAGCAGCATTGTGCGCCTCACCACGAAGAGGGTGAACATTACGCCGGCCCTCGTTGTGGCGGGTGCGGCGCCCGTGGTGAGCACAAAGGCCCAGATGCCGATCAGCTGGACCGCACCGCGTATCTTGAGCCCTATAGGCCCGTTGCCGCACCATCCCAGCAGCCATCCTAGTATGCCCGCCACTATGCCCACGTGCAGGCCCGAGACGCACAGCAGGTGGGCGATTCCGGCGTCGCGAAACTGTGCCTGCGTCTGCGGTTCTAGGTCGTTTTTCCATCCCAGCAGTATCGATTCGGCGATGCCCTGCTGGCTGGGCGTCAGCTTCAGTTGTTGGATGAGTGCTATCAACCGTTCGCGCATGGTCTGTGGTAGCGATTTCTGTTGCGGTATCGGCAGCTGTTGCGCTGTTGGCGCGTAAGCGGTATAGAGTATGTCCTTGTGGCGCAGGTAGCCGCGGTAGTCGAAGTCGTGGATGCTGTCGCGGGTGAAGGGCTCCTGGATCCTAGCCGTGGCCGTCAGGCGGTCGCCTTGGCGTGGCGTGTAGTCGTTGCTGAGCGGCACAAAGAGCATCAGCCTGCCCCTGGCAGGGTGCGCGTCAATCTGCTCCACTTCTACCTCCAGCTTGTAGACCTTCTTAGTCTGCTTTACCGGTTCTGCTACCCTTACGCACAGTCTGTTGCGTGTCGATATGTGGTGTCCGTAGTAGTCGGCGTGGCGTTCGGGATTGTGCAGAGCGCAGAGGGTCATGCCGGCCATGAGCCAGCTGGCAGTGATCATCACGTAGAAGGCCTTCGAGAAGCGCTTCAGCAGCATCGCGATAAGCAGCATTATGGCTGTGGCGGCGAAGAGCTGCCAGGCGGCCAGATGCACCCATTCCGACAGCAGTATGCCTGCTATCAGGGGTACGACGATGGCTATCAGCGGGGCTCTCTTCATGGTGCGGTGAGGCTACTTCTGCCAGTGTATTTTTATGTTGTATTCTTGTTGCAGTTCGTCGAGGTAGGGGGTTATGTCCTGCTGCCAGGTGTGCATGGGGTAGAGGTGGTGCGAGGGGATGGCCTTCAGCCATTGACGTATGCCCCTCAGCGTGTGCTCCTCCAGTCGGGGGTCGATGGGGAACATCAGGTGGTCTATCTCACCCGCAGCGGACTTGGCCTTGCGCAGCGTGGCCATGAAGAGCCCCTCCATTTCGCGGGCCGACACCTTCAGGTGCTCGTCGCCGCGCTCGAAATACCAGTTGTTGTAGTCGCCGGCGTGGAAGAGCCGTTCGCCGTCGGCCTCAACGAGATAGCACACCCCCACGTCGGTAGATTTCAGTGCCGTCACCCGTATCAGCTCGTCCTCGTAGACCTCGTCCATGCGCATCACGGCAGTGGCCTTCTCGTCGGGGATTCGGCGACGCTTCTTGGCGTCGTAGGATACGATTCTCCGTGCGTCCAGCTCCAAGATCTCAGGGTTGTAGTGGTCGTCGTGGAAGTGCGACACCAAGAAGTAAACCTGCTTCTGGCATTCGGATATCATGTTGTGGAGCAGGTTGTTGGGATCCTGCCAGTAGTCGAAGACGAGCAGCGCCTCCTCGCATTCTACGGCGTAGCAGCTGTGGTGGATATAGGTGATTCTCATGAGTTTGGGTTTCTGTTTCCGGAATGCAAAGATACGACATTTTTCTCAATTGGCGGCCTCATAATATTTTTTGTAGTTGCCAATACGCCTAGCGTAGAGGAGAAGGAACGACGTGTGGATTATGCTTGTTCTGTTGCAAAAAAAGTATGTCGGGCAGTGTTAAGAAATAATAAATTGAGCCAAAAATTTTGCCATTAATAATTTATTATATATATTTGCATCTAGATTATTAAAGGTAGGTTTTTTATAAGTTGCTGAATATGTGTTGTTATAAGGAATAGGCACTATGTCAGTCAGCTACAGTAAGAAAAAAAACGATATGTAAATACATGGATATTGAGTCAATATCCGATGAAGTGCGATATAAAGGCACCTCGAACTGTAAAGGCAATACTACGATATGATAAAAGATAGAATAATCAACATAGGGACACTGATAGCCTATTGGCGCAATCTGACGGGCACTTGCCCTCCTCTGCCTGCTGATGGCGAGTGTGGGGGCGTGAGGTTAACCATGTGAATTTCAATGCGGATATAGAAAAGAGAAAATCTTATACTATCAAGAAGAAAGCAAGGCAATTTGATATGTCAAACGATATACTTACATATTTGCACGATGGCATAGAGCTTACGGGCGAGGACTGGACGAACTCCACTCACTCGTTCGGCGACCTTGTCCACGTCATCGGTTCTACTCATGATGCAGCGCAGACGGCAGCCGTCAAGGCTATCAATCGTATGCAGACCATGCGTAATTGGCCAACCATGGTTGGCGAATCAGGATTCTTTGAAACTACCAAATGAAATCGAATA
>JAKSMS010000007.1 GCA_024400415.1 Bacteroidales bacterium
GTTTCTCGCTGTCCCAGTTCAATTCGTCAGCAGCCTTAGAGAAGATTTCTTGTCTGCCAGTCTCGTCCACATTATCCCATTGGCGGCTCATTTCTCTGACTTTTTGAGCGATGGTCTCTGGGTCATGTCCTTCAATCAAGGAACCGATGCCATAATGGGAAACGACTTTGCGTATCTCAGGAAAGTCGGTAGCCAATACGGGTACGCCTACATGAACAAAATCTGAAATCCTATTGGGAAGTGAATAATAATAATTCTTGCCCAGATCAGCCAGAAGCACAAGCCCAATATGGGCCTGCTGGGTCAGTTTCTTAAGTTCTTCCGGGGCGAGCCTTCCCACAAAAGTAATCCTATCATTCCATGGCTTGCTGGAAGCCAATGCCTTCATATCATCTAGTTCATCGCCATTCCCTGCCACAACAAGCCTGTATTCTGGCAAATATTCCATGGCTTCAATCATCCAGTCCACTCCCCTACCCACATTGACTGCGCCTTGGTAAAGCAGCATTTTGGAGCCATCCCTTGGAATCATCTCCAGTTTTTCGCCCATAGGCACATTCCTAACCACTGAGAAGTCAACGCCATATTGATGATTATAGATCTGAGATATCGGTTCGCATACGGTGCAGGCCCCAGAGAGTCGCGGAATAACCTTATCCTCAATCCTCCGCCAAAAGCGCTTCACTCGCTCACGACCCACCAATTCGGGAACCTCGCAGAATAGCTCGTGCGCATCCATCATTAGGGGCTTTCGCTTGATTCTGGAGGCCCAGTAGCACCCCAAGAGGGTATCGGTATCGTTGGCATAGATGATGTCGGCTTTCATGAAGAGCATCTTAAACAGCAGACGGATATTGAATTCGGCGTAGAAAGCGGCGCTCCGCCTGAAAAACAGATTCATCCTTATCGTGCGATAAGTGCGCTTGATTGGGAGGCTATCGGGAAGCATCCGGCCGATAAGGACCACTTCGTAGCCGGCCTCTTGTAGGGCCGTGCACGACCGATGCACCCTTTGGTCGGTAACCAAGTCGTTGGTAACTGCCATCAATATCCTACGATTCTTCATAAGCGGACGCAACAATGATTAATTCTTTTTGTAATGGGGATGATAAGTGGTGATAGTATCGCGAAGAAACTGCTTAGAGAGGTGGGTATAGATTTCTGTAGTAGAGATGCTTTCATGACCGAGCATTTCTTGAACGGCCCTTAGGTCGGCACCATTTTGCACCAACTCAGTAGCAAAGCTATGGCGCAGGCTATGAGGAGAAACCTTCTTTAGGATGCCCGCCTTTTTTACGGCTGCCTGAAGAAACATGAACACATAGTTGCGCGACAAGTGGGTTCCGTTGCGATTTAGAAAGACGTATTTGTCTTCGCCCGGCTTGGGGTCGATATGGCAACGTACTAAATGAATATAGTTTGTAAGCAGTTCCAGCGCATGAGGGTTGATAGGCACCCATCGCTGCTTGCTGCCCTTTCCCGTCACCAGAAGGCAGCCTTCTTCGGGATAGATATTTGAGAGTTTGAGGCCTACTAGTTCGCTTACTCGCAGACCGCATCCATAAAGGACTTCGACAATAACATAATTACGCTCCTGGTCGGGCCGACTGCGATCGAAAGTGGCCTGAATGCGCGCAATTTCTTCATCGCTGAGCACATCGGGCAGATGCTTCGGGCGTGTGGGCATATCCAATAGTTCGGCAGGATTGTCGGCCATATCGTCGTCAACAACCAGCATCTTAAAAAAGGTTCGCCATCCGGAAATCAAGCGGCATTGGGTTGCCACGGCAATACCGACATCGTTCAACTCGGCCAGTATTGCCTGAAGCGTTTCAAGGGTGAAGGATTCTGGTTCAATGCCATGATCTTCACCATACTGTCGAAGAACGTCAACATCACGAAGGTAGGCTTCAATACTATTTGAAGCCAAGCCCTTCTCTAGTTTAAGATAGGCCTCGAAATTCTTTATATGTCTGAGCCAGCCGTCCATCAATCTTTTCTCTCAGTGAACCACCATTTAGCAAAGTCCCACAGTGTCTCTTGATTGCGATATTTCTTATTAAGGACTTCCCGTTTGGAGTCAAGATTGATGCGGCCGTACTTGGCGGTACGTGCCTGGATAACGCCAGTCTGTTTCCGGAAGAATGGTGTCTGATGTCCGGGATTGCGCTTTAGTGGAGACGGCAAGGTGACTGCCAATTGAGCGGCCTCGTAGCGGGAAAGCGTCTTGGCCGAGTGATGGAAGTAATGCTGAGAAGCAGCTTCCACTCCGTAGATGCCGTCGCCGAACTCGATAATGTTGAGGTACACCTCCATAATACGCTTCTTGCCCCACACCCACTCTATCAACTGAGTGTAGTAGGCCTCAAGGGCTTTGCGCAGATATGACCTATGATGCGGCAGAAAGGCATTTTTGGCCGTCTGCATACTGATAGTGCTGCCGCCACGGATACGGCGGCCCTGCTTATTCTCTCGATAAGCCGACTTCATCTGCTTCACATCAAACCCATAATGGTACATATAAAGTCCATCTTCGCTAGCCACAACGGCATTCACGATATTAGGCGAGATATCGTCAATGTCCACATAGTCACGCTCAAAGTTGATGGGGCGCTCAGAGTCGAAGGTCTGCTCCACCAAGCGCTGAACCATGAGTGGAGTAATCGGAGGATTGACCCACTTATAAAAGAGAACCAATACAAGTGACAGAGCCCATAATATTGCAACAGACATCCACAAGATACGCCATGCCTTGCGAGGCCATGTTTTTTTCGTTTTTTTCGTTTTCTTAGTATTCATTTCAGCTGCAAAAGTACAACTTTTTTTGCCATTAATAAAAAAAAGTGTATATTTGTAAAAAATTTTATTGAGATAATCAACACATAAAACATTAAAACATATACAATTATGGCAAAAGTTGCAATCAACGGTTTCGGCCGTATCGGAAGAATGTCATTCCGCGCAATCCTTGACAATCACCCAGAACTTGACGTAGTGGCCATTAACGACCTCACCGATGCCAATACTCTTGCATACCTTTTCAAGTATGACTCTGTACATGACAATTTTCATGGTGAAGTACACGCTGATGGCGAGTATATCGTAGTTAATGGAAAACGTATCCGCATCTATGCAGAACGCGACCCACAGAACCTTCCATGGAAGGAACTCGGCATCGACATCGTTGTTGAGTCTACTGGCTTCTTCAAGACCCGCGAACTGATGATGAAGCACATCAACGCTGGTGCCAAGAAGGTTATTCTTACCGTTCCAGCAGCCAAGGCCGCTGACGTAGACGCTACCATCGTTATGGGCGTTAATGACAGCACCCTCACCAAGGATATGGCACTCGTATCAAACGCAAGCTGCACCACCAACTGCCTCGCACCAGTTGCTAAGGTTCTCAACGACAAGTTCGGCATCAAACGCGGCCTCATGAACACCGTTCATAGCTACACCAACGACCAGAAAATCCTCGACCAGCCACACAGCGACCTCCGTCGCGCTCGCGCTGCCGCAGTATCTATCATTCCTACTTCTTCTGGTGCAGCAAAGGCTGTAGGCCTGGTAATCCCTGAACTCATGGGCAAGCTCGATGGTTTCGCAATGCGCGTTCCTACTCCTGATGGCTCAGTAGTTGACCTCACCGCAGAACTCAACTGCAACGTTACTAAGGAAGAGGTAAACGCAGCAGTTAAAGAGGCTGCAGAAGGCGCAATGAAGGGTGTTCTCGAATACACCGAGGATCCTATCGTAAGCATCGACATCATCGACAATACCCACTCAAGCATCTTCGACAGCAAGCTCACCCAGGTAATGGATGGCAACTTCGTAAAGATCATCTCTTGGTACGACAACGAGAAGGGTTACAGCACCCGCGTAGGCGACCTCGCTGCCAAGCTGGCTACCCTCCTGTAATAGAATCTAACGAATCAAATTATAAAAAAGGGAATAGCACTATTCCCTTTTTTATATTCGTACACACCAAATACCAATGAAAAGACTATTTCTCGCATTTGCAATAATCGCCTCAATGGCATCCTTCTGTTCCTGCAACAGCAATGGATCCTCATGCGAATCAGACACAACAACCTTTGTTGACGACTATGGCGAGAGCGTATTCGTTCCCACCCACCCACAAAGAATCGTATCAGTATCGCCTGCCGTTACGCAGATCATCTTCGATCTTGGAGCCCAGGACCTCTTGGTGGGCAGAACCGAATACTGCACTCATCCCGCCGAAGCGCTGCAAATCGAAAACATTGGAGGCATCTCCAACCTCAACATCGAGAAGGTTCTTTCCCTCAACCCAGATCTAGTCATTTCTGGATCTATGGTTCCCAAAAGCGCTGCTGATCAGATCCGGAACATGGACGTTCCATTCGTGAGTGTGATCGAAAAAGAGCACTTCAGCAATCTATACGACAATATCATGCGCATCGGAGTACTCACCAACCGACAGGAACAAGCCCAACACCTGTGCGACTCTATCCAAAAACAAATTGCCAATCTCACCCCAATAGACACAGCCAACAGACCAACCGTCTACTACGTAATAGGATATGGCAAAGGCGGCAACTTCACTGCAGGCGGAAACACTTTTATCGACGAGATCATTTCCATGGCCGGAGGCAGCAACATCGCCCATGACATAGAGGGATGGAGCTATAGCCTAGAAGCGCTAATGTCAGCCGACCCCGACTGGATAATAGTGCGAAAGGAAGACTATCAAGGATTCTCAACTACCGCACCTTATACCAAACTGACTGCTGTCAAAAATGGAAATCTCGTAGTACTTGAAGAAAGTTCAATGCTCGACCTTCAAGTGCCACAAAACATAGAGGCGATAAAACTGCTCAACAAGAAGTTCTGTAATCACAAATAACAATAAATCAAAATATAATTATTAGTATTATGAAAAGAATTGCAACTCTTATGATGGCCTTTGTCATGATCGGACTCGTGGCCACCTCTTGCGGATCATCTAACATGGCTGGCAACACTGTTGCCTACGCCTCAGGATCCACTTGCGCCAAGGCTCTTACAGCCCTTCATTCTAGCAAAACAGCCAACGGAAGCATCAGCATCAGCAACGCTAACGACGTGAGCAACATGCTGGCAGTAATCACCTGCTACACCCAGTTGCGCAACAACAAGGACAACGCCGAATACAAAAAGTCTTTCACCAATGGACTCATCGCCGGGTCCAATCTGATCAATGCCAGCAACGCCGGCACTATCGTAAATGGACTTCTTGGCGCCACCGGACTTGACGGAGTCAATGCCAGCAATATTGGGCAGAAAGTACAGACTGTAAGCACTATCATCACACTCCTTAATGCATTAAAGGGTTGATACAAACCAAGCGCTTCTCAATAATAAAAGAGGTTTCGGAAACGGAGCCTCTTTTTCTTTCAACGCAGCACGACCCTTAGGCCAAATATCCTAAAGCGCGGAAGACAAATATCCAAAATGTTAGTGTGAAGGCACTAAAGAAGGTGGTAAGAACGCAGATACTGGCGGTCAGACTGCCATCGTGGCCCATATTCTTGGCCATAATATAGCTGGCGGGAGTGGTAATGCTGCCTAGCATTACTATAAGAGCAATAAGCTTCTGATCCGTGAACCCCATCATGACTGCCAACGGGAGAAATATGGCCGGCATTACCAACAGCTTAATAGCAGCGGCCACCGAAGAGAGTCCGATATGTCCCAAAGCCTCTCCGCCTTTGAATCCTGCCCCAATTACGATAAGGGCTAACGGAGTAGTGAGGCTGGCAATGCTGGCTAGACCCTTATCAACCATCGTTGGGATTGGCAGTCTGACTAGACTGGCAACCAATCCTATCAAAATGCCCAATATAATTGGATTTGTGGCAATTCCCTTCAGACTGACAGATACGCTTTTCCACAATCCCATTTCTCGATTCCTATTAGGCGCCTCGACTATTAGAATGATTACGGCAAATATGTTATAGAGCGGCACCGCTCCAAGTATCATCAGGCCCGACATGCTGCTTTCGCCATAAATATTCTGAATAAATGCTGTTCCCAATATGGCAGCCGACGACCGATAACAGCCTTGCACAAACTCGCCTACCAGTTCTTTTCTACGGATAAAGAGACGTGCTAGCACCCATGTGACTGCAATACTTAGAAACGTTGCTATGGCGCAAAACAGCAAATAGCCAGCGTCAAAATCCGTCCTTACGTCCACCTGGGTAAGGTCATGAAACAGCAACACAGGTATAGTAACCTTGAAAAGAAGCTTGTTGGCAACAGCAACAAATTCATCTGTAAGGAACCTATATCGTTTGAGCAGGTACCCTAACAGCATGATCAGGAAAAGCGGCACTGTGCCATTTAGGCTGAATAATAGATTTGACATTATTGAATGATTGGACTATAGCTGTTCTGGCGTGATCAGCTTCTTTATGTTGCGTTTCTTCTCTTCAATTTGAATTTCTTCTTTCGAACGCTTCTCCTCAAAATACTTCTTGTGAAAATCTATGGCTGGCTGATATTTATGCCGAATAGCTTCCATAAGGTATTCATAAGCCATTTCCGTATTATAGATAGATGTGGGATGTCTGTATTGCAGGCTGGCATAACTGTACATCGACTCAATATGACCCATGTCCGCCGAGGTCCGATAATAGCGCAGCGCCTCTGCATTATCAGTCTTGCAGCCTTGTCCGTTCTCCTTGCATACTCCCATCATATAATGGGCATATAGATAATCACACAACTCCACAGATTTTGAGAAGTAGGCATAGGCAGAATCGTAGTTTTGTGCCACATTTTGGCCAAGATAATACATCACACCCAAGCAATAATATCCGCGGCAATCCTTCTCTTTGATACACTTGGTCCAATACTGGGCAGCCTTTTGATAGTCTTGATCCACACCCATTCCGAAATAGCTGAGAATGCCAAGAGAATAGGACGCATCTACGTATCCCAGGGACTCTGCCTTCTTCCAATAGTCGTGAGCTTTAGTGTAGTCTTTTTCCACGCCATTGCCATAAAAATGATGAACTCCTAAATAAAAAAGCGCATCGGGAAAATCCTGTTGGGCTGCTGCCATATAATACACGTATGAAGAGTCATAATGGTGTTCTGCCGACGACTGGTAATATAGCTTTCCAACAAAAGTTTGAGCATCAGGAAGACCGCTTTCCGCAGCCATCTTCATATATTGAAAAGCCTTTTTCAAATCCATCCCCACCACATAGCCCTCATAGTAGCATACTCCTAAGGCGTATTGCGCTTCAACGCATCCCGCATCTGCCGCCTTTTGATATAGGCCTAGCGCCTTCAACTGGTTGGAATAGTAGCCTCTACCTTCGAAATAGATATTGCCAAGACGATACTGGGCATAGGCATCTCCCAAATTGGCCGCTGCCTGATACATATCCACTATCGGCTGATAAGTCTTCATGGAATAGTCGTCTTTGGGCACATGCTCCTCCATGATAAGGGCCGCCTTGCACATTGCGGGCGCATATTTCTGCTTGGCAGCAAGGTTAAGCCATTTTAAGGCCTCTTTCCAATCTGGACTTCCAACGAAACCCTCATTGAGGTAGATGCCTACTGTATACTGGGCATACATATCTCCCAATTCGGCAGCACGCTTAAACCACTTGAAGGCCTCTGCGGAGTTTTGTTCCACAAGAGCACCCTCTTCATAAATAAGCCCTAGATTGTAGGCTGCCTCTATGCTGCCTGCCGACGCCGCCTTGCTCCAGTAGTAAAGCACTTTCGAAAAATCCTGCTCCGCTTGCGGGCAATAGTAATACTTCAGTCCTGTATTGTAGAGATACTTCACAGATGTTGTGTCCGAAGTCTGGGCAATAGCAGTCCCCATCAAGAAGAACGTAATTAATCCTATTAGCGAAGTTTTCATAGGCTTATTTTTATAGTATTATTACATCTGTCATAATCGATGCACATCATTTCAAAAGACTATTGAGGCACATCACCTCAACCTCCTTTACCATGGCAACCTCTTCTGGATGGAGAGGAATAAACGTGATCACTTTTGTTTCTTGGTCGATATCAAGATAATTTTCCGTAAAATGACCATCGATATGAGGTATGGTCGTTACCATCACATCACGAGCGTACCCCTTAGACCTAAGCTTGACATTAAGCTGTCCATCTTCCATATACATAGAATAATCCAACTGAGGGTCTGATTCTAGGTGAAGGTCTTTGGGGTAGATTTGATAATAAGCCTCCCATTTCTCTAAGTCTGCATCTTCGGCATAAAGCGCTTTGGCTCGATAATGGAGGGCTTTCCAGTTGCCAAAGCAGTCGATGCTGCTCCAAGAGGCAACAGGCCAGCAGTCGTTCAGCTGCCAATATAGCGTTCCCATGCAATGAGGCTGGGCGAGAAGATGCTGGAGTATGCCGTAGCCCATTCCCCACGCCTGAAGCAGCTGGGAAACGTAGCAGTATTCCTTCAGCGAGAGGCTCTTGCTGTCCAACCCATAGTATTGCATCATCGCCTTATCGATAATCTGAACGCCTCTGCCGTGCTTCTGATGGTTCTTCATCGTTGGAGAATCAATAGTGCGCTGGTCTTCAGGGCAGAACCTCTCGATAGTGCTCCACTCGGGATATGACTGGAAACCATATTCGCTCATGAATCGGCCAGTCTTCTCTTTGTACACTTCAAAAGGCAGCTCGCCCCACCATACGCCCCAGTAATGGCTGTCGCCATTGGTTACGCACTCTGGGTGACCCCATCCATAAAGCGGAGATGAAGTTACATAGCTGCGCTTTAGCGGGTCGAGAGTCCTCACGGCATTTGCCAAAACTCCATTTTGACCAAAGATGGTGTCTATGCCATGCTGTAGTTCCGCAATCTGCTCTGGAGTCCATTGATATTGGCCCTGCCAGCCCCAGTCTTCCCATCCGTTCTTCACCTCGTTGTTGCCGCACCAGAGCACAACGCAAGGATGCTTGGCGATGCGGCGAACCTGCTGTTCGGCTTCTTTATGGATATTTTCAAGCATTTCGGGATCAGATGGATAGAGCGCACAACTAAAGTTAAAGTCCATCCAAACCATGAGACCCAGCGAGTCGCAAAGATCGAAGAAATAGTCGTGCTCATAGATGCCGCCGCCCCAAATGCGAATCATATTGAAGTTGGCCTCCTTGGCGGAGGTGAGGAAGGTGCGGTAGCGCTCCTTAAGGGCGGGCGTCAGCACAGGGAACGAATGGCACGGAATCCAGTTGGCGCCTTTACAGAAGACGAGCTCACCATTGTCGTAGAAAGTATAGGCAAGGCCAACAGAATCCTCCTTGGCCTCAAAAGTGATCACGTGATTATCAAACCAAGTACCTTTACGAACCTCACAATCATAAATATCCGATATCGGACGATCTTGTCCGCTTGGACCATTCCACATGACTATTCGCACTGGCTTCCAGATACCGCAGCTGTTGAGCTTGGGACCCCAATCCCACCCTTGCTGATATGGTGCCGTGCGAGAGAAGACGCGATGGTCTGGCACATCGTAGCCTAAAGCCGCCAAAGCAATAGAGTCGGCAACAGAGGTCGGATGGAAATGAACCTCAAGGATGTTGGTGTCGAGAAGCGAATCAACCGAAAGACTGCATGTGTATTGTATGAACATATTGTCGGCGCGAAGAATGGTATCGCCGTTAAGCAGCACATCGGCATAGCATTGCAGGCCGTCGAACTCAAGGTCTGCATAATTTGCTTCAACATCCTTTCCTAGGAAGGTTGTGCGATAGGTCCAGTCGCGAGCCGACACCCATTGCACAGAGTCCTCATTGGTGCCATAGAACGGGTCGGGGATAATGTCGTGTGCCATCAAGTCGGTATGGATACAGCCAGGAACGGTGGCCGAGAGCCACTGTCCGTCGTATTCAAACTCCCACTGGGAGAGATCAAGAACCTTGGTGTTTTTATGGCAGCCGGCCAGCAGCAGAGCTGACGCTATGAGGCAATAGGCTATTTTCTTCAATTTTGGTTCGGTTTTAGTGGTTGTGTTTCTGTGGTTATTCTCTGGATATTCTCCGGCCTATCTCTATGTTAACTCCGAGTAAGGGCCAACCAGAATAGGTGGAGCTGCCTTAGCGTTTTACCGGCAAAGAATCCCCTGAGGATAGCGGCTACTTAAAAGGTAGATAAATTACTTTCTTGGTCTCGAAAAATGATTCTTCATAGAACTGCGAGATATCCCAAGTCTGAATCTTCTTTGCGAAAGGAGCCAGTTCGGCCTCTAGGTCGCCGCCTTTGAGATATAGGATGCCGTTCTTCAAGTCGTGATAGTGACTTGGGGATAGTTTGCCCCTCACCCACTTGGTGAACTCGCTCAGTTCGGTCACGGCGCGGCTCACCACGAAGTCGTATTCCCCCTTAATCTGTTCGGCCCTTATCTGTTCGGCACGCACATTTTTGAGGTCCAGTTGTTGGGCAACATCGGTCACCACCTTGATCTTCTTGCCGATAGAATCTACCAGATGGAAGCGCGTCTCGGGAAACATTATGGCCAGCGGGATGCCTGGAAATCCGCCACCTGTGCCCACGTCGAGGATTTCGGCCATAGGCTTGAACGGCTGCACTTTGGCAATAGCCAGACTATGCAGCACGTGGTGCTCCATAAAGTTGTCCATATCCTTGCGGGAAATGACATTGATCTTCGAGTTCCAATCCTCATACAAGGCAGGTAGAGCCGCAAATTGCTCCTTCTGACGATCAGTCAGATTGGGGAAATATTTCAATATCTTGTTCATGTCGGGATGGGTCTATTAGTATAATTCCTATTTCTCGATAGCTATGCTCTATAGAGCCGAAAAGCCGTCCTCCAATGGAAGACGGCTGTATAGGTGATTAAAGATATGCTATAAGATGCTTGCTCTTAGAACTTGATTTCAAACGCTTAATGCCTTTCTCTTTGATTTGCCTTACGCGTTCTCGGGTAAGGCCGAACTTCATGGCAATCTCATCAAGGCTCAACGCATGTGGGAGTCCGATGCCGAAATACATCTTGATTACCTCACGTTCATATTCGGTCAGCGTGCTGAGTGCCCGCTCGATTTCGATGCTTAGCGACTCATGCATCAAGGAATTATCGGTAGCAGGCGTATCCTCATTCGGCAGCACATCCACAAAGTTTACGTCCTCGTCGGCCACTAGTGGCGCATCAATAGAGATATGTCGGCCAGAGATGCCAAGAATGCTCTTGATCTTGTCCTCGGGGAGGTCAAGCAGTTCTGCCAGCTCCTCCTCTGAAGGCGGGCGCTCCAATTCTTGTTCAAGTCTAGAGATTTCCTTCTTGAGTTTGTTTAGAGCTCCAAGCTGGTTGGAGGGAAGGCGGACTATACGCGAGTTTTCTGCAATAGCCTGAAGTATAGATTGACGAATCCACCATACGGCATAGCTGATGAACTTGAAGCCACGAGTCTCATCAAAGCGCTTTGCAGCCTTGATCAGGCCTACATTGCCCTCATTGATGAGGTCTGGAAGGCTCAATCCCTGGTTCTGATACTGCTTGGCCACAGACACCACGAAGCGCAGGTTTGCCTTGGTAAGGCGCTCCAATGCCTCTTGGTCGCCCAACTTGATCTGCTGGGCCAGACGCACCTCCTCTTCAGGGGTAAGCAGTTCTTCGCTGCAAATGTCCTGCAGATACTTGTCCAAGGACTTGATGTCGCGGTTGGTAATCGAATGGGTAATCTTTAATTGTCTCATACTTTACAATTTCAATTTCACTAAATCTTTTCACAAATACATCCTTCTTAACGGCAAAAAGTCAAAAAAGTTTCACGAAACGTAAAAAAAATTTAATAAAACCGAAAAAAAAGCGTATTTTTGCAAAAAATATAGAACCGAACCAGCGTTATGTTTGAAAACTTAAGTAGTAAGATAGAGAAAGCGTTACATACGCTTAAAGGAAAAGGATCCATTACTGATATCAATGTTGCCGAAACAGTAAAAGAGGTTCGCAAGGCCCTTCTTGATGCCGACGTTAGCTATCCCATCGCCAAAGAATTCACCGACAAGGTGAAGCAAGAAGCCCTTGGCCGCAACGTAATCACCAGCATCGAACCTGGCCAGCTCATGGTCAAGATCGTGCACGAGAAGCTGACCGAGCTCATGGGCGGCACCACTGCCGACATCAACATCAAGGGCAGTCCAGCCATCGTTCTGATGTCCGGTCTCCAAGGTTCGGGTAAGACCACCTTCAGCGCCAAGCTGGCCAACTACTTGAAGAGCAAAAAAGGCAAAAATGTCATGCTCACCGCATGCGATATCTATCGTCCAGCCGCTATCAGCCAGCTCCAAACGCTCGGCGAGCAAATCGGAGTGCCCGTATATGCAGAGATCGGCAACACCAACGCCGTCGAGATTGCACAGCACGCCGTTCGCGAAGCCAAGATGAAGGGCGTAGACGTGCTGATAGTCGATACAGCCGGACGTCTGGCCATCGACGAGCAGATGATGAACGAGATTGCCGCCCTCAAGCAGGCCCTCAATCCTCAAGAGACCCTCTTCGTGGTTGACTCCATGACCGGTCAAGACGCCGTCAATACCGCCAAGGCATTCAACGAAAAGATTGACTACGACGGAGTAGTGCTCACCAAGCTCGATGGCGACACCCGCGGCGGTGCTGCACTCACCATCCGCTATACCGTCGATAAGCCTATCAAGTTTGTAGGTATCGGCGAAAAGATGGACGCCCTCGACATCTTCCACCCCGACCGTATGGCAAGCCGAATCCTCGGCATGGGCGACGTGGTGTCACTCGTAGAGCGCGCACAAGAGCAATACGACGAACAGGAGGCACGCAAACTCCAGAAGAAGATCATCCACAACGAGTACAACTTTGAAGACTTCCTCCAGCAGGTCGGCCAAATCAAAAAGATGGGTTCCATGAAAGACCTTCTCGGCATGATACCAGGCATGGACAAAGTCACCAAAGACATCGAAATAGGCGACGACGCATTCAAGCCCATCGAGGCCATGATCGGATCCATGACCCCCTACGAGCGCCAGCACCCAAGCTGCATCAACGGCAGCCGCAAGCAGCGTATTGCAGCAGGCTCAGGCCGCAGCATCCAGGAAGTGAACCGATTCCTCAAGCAGTTTGAAGACACCCGCAAGATGATGAAGATGGTTTCAACCAAAGGCAGCAAGATGCCCAAGATGCCCCTCCGCAAACGATAGGCGGATCCCCATCATATGCTATAACTAAAAAAAGAAATATTACTAATAAACTCTTAACCATATGACCCAGTTTTTAGATGGAAAATTGATGGCCCAACAGATCAAAGAGGAAATAGCCAACGAAGTGCGCCAGCTTACCGCCAAAGGTATGCGTGCACCTCATCTGGCCGCCGTCCTCGTTGGCAACGATGGCGCCAGCGTGACCTATGTGGCCAACAAAGAGAAGGGCTGCAACGAAGTAGGATTCACATCCTCCGTTTACCGCTATCCAGAAAACATTTCCGAGGACGAACTTCTCAAGTCAATCGAATTCATGAACAACGATCCTGAAATCGACGGATACATCGTCCAGCTGCCCCTTCCTAAGCATATCGACGAAAAAAAGGTCATCAACGCCATATCTCCAGAAAAAGACGTCGATGGATTCACCTCCATCAATCTTGGCCGTATGGTGCTCAACGAAGACTGCTTCCTCCCTGCCACTCCGATGGGCGTAGTTACCATGCTCCAACGCAGCGGACTAGAAACTTCTGGCAAACATTGCGTTGTCGTTGGCCGTTCTAATATTGTAGGCACCCCCATGTTCAATCTCATGAGCCGCAACGAGAAATGGGCTAACTGCACCACCACCGTATGCCACAGCCGCACCAAAGACCTCGCCTCCTTCACTCGTCAGGCCGATATCCTCATTGTCGCTATCGGAAAGCCCGAGTTCATCACCGCCGACATGGTTAAAGATGGCGCCACCGTCATCGACGTTGGTATCCACCGCATCCCAGACGAGACCCGAAAGAGCGGCTACCGCATCATCGGCGACGTAAAGCATTCCGAAGTAGACCCCAAGTGCGAATGGGTAACCCCTGTTCCAGGCGGCTGCGGTCCACTCACCATCGTAAGCCTTCTTCAGAACACCTACAAGGCCTACAAGAAAGCGCACAACCTCCAATAGGCACACAAGCTTTATCCACTCATAAACAAAAGGCAGCCTCTCGGCTGCCTTTTTCATTTTCTTATTAGCATTCTGGCATGAACAACCAACATATAAGGTATATCCACAATCCGCCAGTAGCAAATATCAAGGCCAATAGAAACAAGATGCGCACTAAAGTAACATCAACATCAAAATACTGAGCCAGTCCAGCACATACACCCGCAATCTTGCCTTGAGATGGAATACGATAGAGTCGTTTACCTTGAATAGACATGGATATTATTATTTAAGATTTAAGATTTAAGAGTTATATCCACAACAATCCTACATCAAGCCTTCAATATCCTTGATAATCTGCTGAGCGAGAGCATCTGCCTTCTCAGTGGTTGAAGCCTCAGAGTAGATACGGATAATAGGCTCGGTGTTGCTCTTGCGGAGATGAACCCAGCTGTCTGCAAAGTCAATCTTCACGCCGTCAATGGTATTTACCTGCTCGTGGGCATACTTCTGAGCCATCTTGGCCAAGATGCCGTCCACATCCATATCTGCCGTCAGATCCTTGCGGTTCTTTGAGATCTCATAGTTAGGATAAGTCTTGCGCAGCTCGCTCACCTTCATGCCCTTATGAGCCAGAAGGCTAAGGAATAATGCCACACCTACAAGGGCGTCTCGGCCATAGTGCAGCTCGGGATAGATCACGCCTCCGTTGCCTTCGCCGCCGATAATTGCATGGGTTTCCTTCATCTTGGCCACTACGTTCACCTCACCTACTGCGGCAGCAGCATAAGAGCCGCCACGGGCATTGGTCACATCTCTCAGAGCACGGGTCGAAGAAAGGTTGCTCACGGTATTGCCAGGAGTGTGGCCGAGCACATAGTCAGCAACACTTACAAGGGTATACTCCTCGCCAAACATCTCGCCCGTCTCGCAAATCAGGGCCAAACGGTCAACGTCTGGGTCAACCACAATGCCCAGGTCGCACTTCTGTGCAGGAACTGCCTCTGCAATCTGAGTCAGATTCTGTGGTATTGGCTCTGGATTATGGGCAAAGTCGCCAGTAGGCTCGCAGTTGAGTTCCACTACCTCCTTCACTCCAAGAGCGCGAAGCAGTCGAGGAATGGCGATACCGCCAGTAGAGTTCACTGCATCCACTGCTACACGGAAGCCGGCCTTCTTGATAGCCTCAACGTCAACAAGAGGCAGATTAAGCACCATCTCAATATGGCGGTCGATAGTATTAAGGTCTTCGGTCACATGGCCGAGGGTTTCTACGTCGGCATACACCAGCTCATCGCTCTCAGCCAGACGCAGCACCTCGTTGCCTTCTGCAGCATCAAGGAACTCGCCGGTAGAGTTGAGCAGCTTCAATGCGTTCCAATGACGTGGGTTATGGCTGGCAGTAAGAATGATGCCGCCGTCGGCCTTCTTATCCACAACGGTCACCTCTACGGTAGGAGTAGTAGACAAACCGGTCTCAATCACGTCGATACCCATGCCCATGAGGGTTCCGACCACTAGACGGTCAACCATGGCACCAGAAAGGCGGGCATCACGACCCACCACAATCTTAAGGCGTTTGCCTGGCTGCTTGCGCTGCTGGAAAGTAGCAAAAGCAGTAGTGAATTTCACAACATCGATAGGACTAAGCCCATCTCCTGGAACACCGCCAATGGTGCCGCGGATGCCTGATATAGACTTAATTAATGACATATTCTATTAGTTCTTATATTATTTTGAAGTGCAAAGTTACACTTTTTTTCAAAACTATGCAAATATTTTCTGATTTCTTTTCCTATTGAAGGTTCTATACCCAGCAAGACGCTCCCCTTTCTGCGCTCTACAAGCGGGCAAGTACAATAAAAGGATGGCCTATTGAGGACCATCCTTTGAGGTATTATAGAGACTATGTTTGTTTCTTCTAGGGGCAGCTACTTCTCTGCTTCCATCTCCAGCTTCTGGCGATGCTTCTTCTTGCTATGGCTGGTCCAGAGGCCATACACCTCGCTAACGTTGCCGGCAGTGGTGAAGTTGCTGATGTTGTTTTCTCCCATGAATTTCATGAGGTCCGAGAACTCATTCTGGGTGAGGAGCGACTGAATCTCCACGGTCTCATCGCCGGTGAAGCCGCCAGTAACCTTGTAGAGCGAACAGCCGCGGTCGAGGTCGTTGAGGATAAACTGGCGGATGCGCTCATGATCCTTCGAGATGATGCACACACGCTTGCGCTTGTTGAGGGAGGCCGTGAAATAGTCTACCACAAGGCCGTTGATCCAAGTACCGATAAGGCCGATAACGACCATTCTTGGCGAGTTGATGGCAAAGGCGGTGCAGCAGATGCAGGCTCCAGCCACGCTAACAGATGCTCCAATGTCGAAATGCAGGTATTTGTTAACAATCTTGGCAAGGATATCCAGTCCTCCAGTAGATGCGTTGATACTGAAGAGTACTGCCTGCGAGGCGCTGAGCATCAGAACAAAGCAGCAGAGGTCGAGCCAAGGGTCGTTCATCACCGAGGTGGCACCAGCTTCGCAGATGCTCTGCCAAGGCATCACTCTGTCCCAGAAATCGGTGAGGGGACCTAGGATAAGGGCGGTATAGACCGTCTTTACGCCGAACTCCTTACTTACGAGGAAGTAGGCCAATATCAGCAGAATCACATTGATTATGGTAATGTACGTGGGCACGCTCATGATTGGCAATATGCCGTTGAGGACAATGGAGAGACCCGAAATGGTACCAATAATCAGTTTGCTCGGAACGAGGAAATAATAAACGGCGGCGGCAGCTATCATCATGCCTATCGTCATAATGACCATTTCCTTCCAGAATTTGAAAGTTCCTAAGACTTTTAGAACATCTATTTTTTTGTTCATAATATTGAATGTTAATATGTTGTAACAATATTGATATTTCTAAATCGATTGCAAAGGTACGCATATTTTTGAATCGATACTAGAAAAACGATATTTTTTTGTCAAATTTAAGGATTATTAGCAGTAGCGGTTGGAGAATGTCCATTCTGAGAAGCGAAAGGCGGCCCATACAAGGACCGCCTATTTGGGCTGTATATTTTCGAAAGAAACTATTTCTGAGGAACCACTTTGAGCACTTCGCAGAGATACTCGAAGAACTTGCCAACCGAGTCGATATTTACGCGCTCAGCTGGGCTGTGTGGGCTCATGATGGTAGGTCCGAAGGAGATCATATCCCAGTTTGGATACATACCGCCGAGGAGACCGCACTCAAGTCCGGCATGAATAGCCATTACCTTAGGCTCGGTCTTATAGAGCTTCTTATAGGTGTCCTGCATGCACTTGAGCAGTGGGCTCTCCATGTTGGGTTTCCATCCTGGATAAGCTCCGGTGAGGTCGCAGGTACCGCCAGCGAGTTCTGCCAGGCATACGAGTCGCTCTGCGAGAGCATCCTTAGCGGTGTCAACAGAACTGCGGAGGAGGGCCATGATCTGGAATTCTTCGCCCTTGGTGCGAGCAATGGCAACGTTCAGCGAGGTCTCAACGAGGCCTGGCATAGAGTCGCTCATGCGCTGCACGCCATTAGGAATGGCCATCATGGTGTTGATGATGCGCTGGGTAGCAACTCCAGTGTATACTCTTGAAGGCATCTTAGCCTCTGCATAGCTCATGGTGAAGTCTGGCTCGGTAGCGGAAAGCTCTTTCTTTACCCAACCCTGTACCATGTCGAATTCAGCAAGGATGCAGTCTTTGTGCTCAGCTGGGAAAGCGATGGTAGCTACTGCCTCACGTGGGATAGCATTACGCATGTTGCCGCCGTCGATGCTGATGATGCGGAGGCCGCACTCTGCCACCCAGCGAAGGGCGCGGAAGAGAATCTTGTTGGCGTTGCCGCGGCCGAGGATGATATCCATGCCCGAGTGGCCGCCCTTGAGGCCGCCTACGGTCAGCGTGTAGGCCACATAGCCCTTAGGTGCTGCCGACTTGGATGCTGGGATATGCATGGTAGCGTCGATACCTCCTGCACAGCCTACATACAGTTCGCCCTCAGTCTCGGAATCGAGGTTCAGGAGGAGGTCGCCCTTGATAACGCCCTGCTCAAGGTTCTCAGCACCGGTCATGCCGGTTTCCTCGTCAATAGTGAAAAGGGCCTCGATAGGGCCGTGCTGGATGGTATCTGAAGCAAGCACAGTCATAGCTGCTGCTGCGCCGATGCCGTTGTCTGCGCCGAGGGTGGTGCCGTTAGCCCATACCCATCCGTCAATGATGCGGGTCTCGATGGGGTCGGTCAAGAAGTCGTGCTGCTTGTCGTTGTTCTTCTGAGGCACCATGTCAACGTGTGCCTGGAGGATAACGCCGCGACGGTTCTCCATGCCCTTGGTGGCTGGCTTGCGCATGATTATGTTGCCAATCTTGTCAACATAGCATTCAATATTGTGGTCTTTAGCAAACTTCACAAGCATCTCACGTACGATTTCTTCATGTTTTGAAGGACGTGGACATTGGGTGAGTGAGTAGAAATTATTCCACAACTCTTTTGGTTGAAGATCTTTGATAGTGCTCATAATGAATATATTTTATTAATTTATTATCAAGTTTGACGCTACGAAATTACTATTTTTTTTGGAATTGTACAAGAAAAATCCGAAAAAAATCATTTCCGACGGTTAATCGAGCTCTTCCATTTCCATGGTATCCGAAAGGGTTTGAAAGAGATTTTGCAAGCATTCCGACAGCGCTTTCACATGGCGCGCTACTTTTGATGGGACAGTACCCGTAAAAGAGGACAGCAGCGAGCAATCCGCTCCGCCCGGGGCGTCAAAACCCAAATAGTCGACCTGGATCACTCCCCCATCTCGAAATGCCGCCACCTCCGCAGACAGCTTGCCAAGACGGATGTTGTAGGGGTCGTCAACCTCCACGCCAAAGACCATATCGTGATGTATGCGACGGCTTACCTCGTGGGAATCACGACCGGCAATGAAGAGCACCTTGTCGTAATAGTCCAGCGTCGGGTCAATAGACCCCGTGGCCACAGGATTGTCTATCACTACGTATAGGAGCTTGAGCATCTCATCATAATAGGAATAGCGCGGGCAGTTCACCTCGCGGCCGTCTTCGGTATAGTATACTATCTCGGGATCGCACGAGAGCGACAGCGAGAAGACCTCGTTCAACTGGTGTACAAAGTCATAGTTCACATATCGCGTGTCCCATAGGAGCACTTGCGTGTCTGAGTAGTTTAGCGTTATTTCCGGTCTACGTCGTGCCATTATGCATTAGTGTATTTATTCTGATTCAAAAGCTTCTCGATTTGAAAACTGGGGCACATAATGCTGCTGCGACGAGAATTCCTGCACCCATCCGCGATGAAATCCCAACTCATAGAAGTGGTCCACCACTCGGTCGTACTCTTCCTGTGTGATAGTGCGCAGCAGATACTCGGGCACCTGGCCGCCGGCATCACCCTCCGCACCGAAGATCGGCGTATACTGCGACATCAGCGATATATGGAGATTGAGCGACAGGTTGTCGGCCATCCAATCCAGCACACGCAGCGAATTGTCCACCTGCCCAGGCAAGATCAGATGCCTGATGATAATGCCGCGATAGGCCAGGCCGTCATCGTCGGTGGGCAAGCCCGAACCCTTCTGCGAATACATCTCGAGCAAGGCCTTCTGCGCCACCTCAGGATAATCGGCAGCATGGCTGAGCGTTGCCGCCAATGAAGAATCCATATACTTGAAATCTGGCAGATACACATCCACATAGGGGGCCACCATCTTGAGCGACTCCACCGAGTCATATCCGTTGGTGTTGTACACCACCGTCGGGAAACACCCTCTTCGATGGAGCTCCTCCACTATCTGAGGCACACAGTAGGAATAATGCGCCGGACTTACAAATCCAATGATGTTCTCGGTTTGGGCCAGCACCTCCTCTACCCTGTCGCACACAGCCTCCAAACCGCGGTAATAGAGACACGACTCGTCGACATGGACTCCCGATATCTGATAGTTCTGGCAGAAGCAGCAATGAAGATTGCAATGGGCAAAAAAGATATTGCAGATACCCTTCGTGCCACAGATAGGCGGCTCTTCGCCCTTATGCACACATATCGACGCCACCTCGGGCTGGTGAGGCGCTTGGCAGTAGCCCTTCGCCAATGTGCGGTCCACTCCGCATTGCCGCGGACAGGAAGTACAGATCCAATCAGTTTGATTCATATATCTCCGTAACGAGGATAGTGGCTATTTATTCTGTAAAAGCCTCTTTTTTTTCTCAAAGAGTGGCCACTATCAAAAAAAAAGTCGTATCTTTGCATTCATATTATATATACGTGCACGCATGGGAAACCTGATATCCAAAATAATAAGCCACCTAAGGATACTTTATCTTATACTTGCTTTGCTTGGCAGCGTGGCTATAATCCTCTTGCTTTTTCCTCAATCGCAGAAAAAATCCAACTACGAGACCGCTATTGGAACCTCTTGGAAAGAGAGCGACCTCTACGCCCCGTTCGATTTTGCCATACTCAAAAGCCCTGACGAGATCAGCCGCGAAGCAGCCATCGCCAGGTCAAAGGCACTGCTTTATTACCACCAAGACAGCTCGGCACACATCTTTGCCCTTCAAAACCTCCAGAAAAGCGGACTCCCCCGCATGCAGCAGGCTCGCCTGCATAAAACCATCGACAGCATCTACCGTATCGGATATCTCGAAATTCCAGAAGAGATTGCCGACCTCTACAGCCACACCGTAGTGCTGCTTACTGGCAATATCGGCTCCGAACATTCGCCCGAAGAATACGTCACCCCCTTCGACATCGAAAGCGACCTTCTTGCCGACAGCATTCTCGTGCCCAACATCAGATACGACGCCATTCGCACCAAACTGGAGATGGACTCAAGGCTCTCCCAAGGCGTCTACACACTCCATTCCGTTAAGAAAAACGCCTTGATCATCTCTAAAGGGGAACTGATCACGCCCGAAAAGTCTCAAATCATCAAATCCCTCAACCACGAACTGGGCATCCGCTTCGAATCCGGACACACCATCTGGGGCTTCATCTTCGGCCAGGGACTCCTCTGCATCATGGCCCTGCTAGCCCTATATCTGTTTCTCCGAAACACCAACAGCCCCATCCTTAAAGACACCCGCAAGGCCTCATTCCTTATCACCCTCATCCTCATGATGGCTGCCTCAGTGGCCCTCATCATGAACATCCGCGAGGAATGGATCCTTGGCGCGCCACTCTGCATAGCGCCCATCCTCATCTGCGTATTCTTCGACATGCGCGTGGCCCTCTATGTCCACCTGGCCACCATCATCATGCTCGGCAACCTCGTCCCCAACAGCTTCGAATTCATTTTCTACCAGCTGGTAACAGGCATGCTCTCCATCATCACGGTGAGGAACTTCGACAAGCGCAGCAACTTCTTCACCGTCAGCGCAGTCATCATGCTTAGCTATTCGCTCATCTACGTGTGCGGCATCATGAGCCAGGAAGGCCACCTCGGCAATATCCAGTGGCAGCGCTTTGCCGTGTTCGGCATGAATGCCGTGCTCACCCTCCTCGCCTACCCCTCCATCTACCTTTTCGAGAAA
This sequence comes from Bacteroidales bacterium, assembly GCA_024400415.1. Taxonomy (GTDB): domain Bacteria; phylum Bacteroidota; class Bacteroidia; order Bacteroidales; family P3; genus Colimorpha. The sequence goes on from JAKSMS010000007.1 coordinate 21,716, forward strand.
CTCTTCGGAATGACCACCCCGCTCACCCTCCAAGAGATCGCCAGCACTAACACCCCTGCCCTGCGCGAATTGAGCCGCAAGGCCCCAGGCACCTTCCAGCACTCCATGCAGGTGGCCAACATCAGCGAAGACCTCATCAACGAGATTGGCGGCAATGCCCTCCTGGCACGCGTTGGCGCCCTCTACCACGACATCGGAAAGAGCTGCAACCCACTATTCTACACCGAAAACCAAAACTCAGGATACAACCCCCACGACGAACTCGACTACGAAGAGAGCGCCCGCGTCATCACCAGCCACGTGGTCGACGGCATCAGACTGGCCAAGAAATACAAGCTGCCCAACGTAGTGATCGACTTCATCCGCACCCACCACGGCACCTCAAAAACGCTATACTTCTACAACAAATTCGTCAACGAGTTCCCCAACGAGGAGGTCGACGAGAGCGCATTCACCTATCCAGGGCCACGCCCATTCTCCAAAGAGACCGCCATCGTCATGCTCGTTGATGGCGTAGAGGCCGCCTGCAAGAGCCTCAAAAACCCCGACAAAGATTCCATCAACGAACTCGTAGACCGAATCATCGACGGAAAGATAGAAGACAACCAGCTCAGCAACTGCGACATCACCTTCAACGACATCAGCAAGATCCGCCAGAAGCTCAAGAGCAAGATGAACAGCATCTACCACATCCGCATCTCCTACCCAGTAAAGAACGAACAAAACAAATAATAACTATAGCATGACCATCTGGGAGTCCATACTGCTAGGCATAGCCTTATGCTTTGACACACTCGCCGTCAGCGCCACCTGCTCCATCAAGTCGCGCATACCCATCCAAAGAGGGATGCTTATGGCCCTCATCTTCGCCCTATTCCAAGGCGGCTTCCCGCTCATCGGAGCCCTCATAGGCACCGCGGCAGAACAGCTGGTGTCCAGCCTCGATCATTGGGTAGCATTCGGACTTCTGGCCCTAGTGGGCGGCAACATGATCCGCGACGCCTTCTCCAACAAAAAGGAAGACGACAACTTCGACATCTCTAAGTTCGGCGTCATCATCACCCTCGCCGTCGCCACCAGCATCGACGCCTTCGTCGTAGGCATCGGATTCGGCCTCCACAGCGCCATCCACGAAAGCCTGCTCACCTGCCTCATCATCGGCATCGTAACGTTCATAGCAGCCATGATAGGCCAGATCATCGGTCGCATCAAGCTGCCCTTCAACGACCGAATAGCCACCCTCATAGGCGGCCTGGTGCTGATCGCCCTCGGCACCAAGACCCTCATCGAGCACCTAGGAATACTAGCCAACTAGAAAAACACTAGGAAACTAGAAAACCGGCCAACTAGAAAAACAGAAAACTATCAAGAAACACAAAAGGTCCCTCGCAGCCGAGAGACCTTTTATAATATCTTATTATATACAGCCCTATCTATTTACGAATGGGATACGGTAGGTCGCTGTCAGGAAGAAGGCAAGGTTGTTGCCCTGAGGCACAACCGTACGGCCAAAGTTTACGTTTTGGCTACCATTGCCAGGATCCTCGGCCTTAGTTCCGTTGCCGTAAGATTCTTTCTCGATAACGCGCACGCGGTCATCTGACAGAGAGACTGCCAGGAAGCCATAGTCCATCGACAGGTCCAATTCCCAATCAGAATGCTGATAGCCCACGTTGAGCAGGAAGTTCACATCCGGACGACGGATATGCTTGAAGGCGCCGCGCATAGACTTAGGCTGCGTCGTATAAGTGTCGAAATTCATGCTCTCCTGAGGCATCTGCGGACTGATCTTGCGCTCGCGATAGCGGCCGAACATGCCGAAACTGAAGGCCGGTCCGAAGCTTACCACGATATTGTGGCCAGCCTCATTGACAGGCAGCTCATACTCATATCTGGCAAGCACTGGCAGCTGCACATACCATGCACGGCAGCGGCCATAGTCGAGGCTCATGCTGGCATTCTTCTGGTACACCTCCTCGAAGCGGTATCCGCGGCGGATAAAGTTCATGCCCACCTGGATAGACACATTTTCAAGAAGAAACGAGCTAGTCTCTTCAAAACCATATTCGGCAAATCCGCCGAGGTTGGTGGCCATGATGCCGCCTGAGGTGATGAGGTCGTCAACATAGGTGGCATAGCCAAGACCCAGCTTAGCGCCGAAATGCGACCATTGGGCCTGTGCGGCGCCCATTCCTAAGGTCAGTAAGAGAGCGAGGGTAAAAAGTATCTTTTTCATGGCTGGATTATAATTTTCTAAGGATAAAGTCGGTCATAAGCTTGTAGAGGTTCAGTCGGGTGTTGCCTCCATAAATGCTGTGGTTCTTATTTGGGTAGATGCGCATCTCAAACTGCTTGTCTGCCTTCTCAAGGGCCGTCACCAGGTCCGTGCAGTTCTGGAAGTGCACATTGTCGTCGCCGGTGCCATGGATCAGCAGATAGTTGCCGTCAAGCAGGTGGGCGAAATTGAGCGGCGAGTTCTCGTCGTAGCCCTGAGGGTTGTCCTGCGGACGCTGGAGGAAGCGCTCGGTATAGATATTGTCGTAGTAGCGCCAGGTGGTGACAGGTGCCACAGCTATGGCACTCTTGAACACATCGTGGCCCTTCAGCACGCTGAGCGTCGACAGGTAGCCGCCGAAGCTCCAGCCCCAGATGCCTATGCGCTCTGCGTCGATCCACTTCTTCTGGCCAAACCACTTGGCAGCTGCAATAGCGTCCTCGCATTCCATCTTGCCAAGGTTCTTGTAAGTCTGCATCTTGAATTCGCGACCCCTTCCGCCAGTGCCGCGGCCGTCAAAGCAGGCCACCACATAGCCCTTCTGGCTGAGCATATGGTACCAGTAGAAGTCGGCACCGCCATAAGTATTGTTCACCTGCTGGTTGCCCGGACCGCCATACACATAGATCAGCAGCGGGTACACCTTAGTAGAGTCAAAGTCTGGAGGCACGATCATGTAGTAGTTCAGCAGCGTGCCGTTAGCATTGGCCAGCTGGCCAAACTGCTTGCGGTTAGCGCCATATTCTTTCATCTTCTTCTGCAGGGCAGCATTGTCTTCAAGCACCTTCACCAGCTTGCCTTTGCCGTCGTGGAGAGTATATACAGGGGCAGAATTGGCGTCAGAGAACATCTGGATGAAGTACTTGCAGCCGTTGCTGAAATTTGCGCTGTAAGTGCCCTCTTTCGTACCCAGGTTCACCTTCTTCTTGCCCTTGAAGTCTATCACATAGAGGTCCTTGTTGATAGGGCTGCTCTCGTGGCTGAGGTAGTAGATCTGCTGCTTCTTCTCGTCGATGGCGCACACGCTCACCACGTCGAACTCGCCGCTAGTGATCTGTCGCACCTGGTTGCCCTGCATGTCATACATATAGAGGTGGTTGAAGCCGTCCTTCTCAGAGTTGATGAGGAAATGCTTGCCATCCTGCAGGAACATCCAAGTGTCAGGAACCTCCACATACTGGCCACACTTCTCATTGTAGAGCTGGCTGATGGCGCCGGTGGTGGCGTCGGCCAGATATATAGTCATATCGTTCTGCAGACGGTTCATGTGCATGTATGCCAGAGTGTTGGCATCCTTGGTCCACTGCATGCGGGGCAGGTACTGGTCGCGCTCGCTACCCGTATTCAGCTTCAAAGTCTTGGCAGAGGCAAGGTCGTAGATCATGATGTCCACCACCGAGTTGTCCTCGCCAGCCTTAGGATATTTGAAGTTGTTGTCCTGTGGGTAGAGGTCGCCCCAGAGCTGCATGTTATACTGCTTCACCTTCGACTCGTCGAAGCGGTAGAAGGCAATCTTCTTCGAATCCGGACTCCAATAAAAGCCCTGGGTGATGGCGAATTCCTCCTCATACACCCAGTCAGTAGTGCCGTTGATGACATGGTTCAGCTTGCCGTCAAAGGTCACCTGAGTCTCCTTCAGCGAGGCCAGGTCCATGATGAAGAGGTTATTGTCGCGCACAAAAGCCACCATCTTGCCGTCAGGCGAGAACGTCGTGAGGCGCTGCTTGCCGTTCTTGGTCAGGCAGGTGAACGAGCCCTTCTGGATATCATAGAGATAGTAGGTGCTAACACCGCTGTGGCGGTAGAGAGGCTCAAACTCTGCCGAGAGGAGAATCTGCTGCTCGTTGGCGTCAAACACATAAGACTCGATAACAGGCATAGGCTTGGCCGACTTGGTTCCCGGAGCGTTGAAGGCACAGATCGTTGCCACCAGCTCGCCAGTGCGATAGGAGTATTTGTCTATAGAGCTGCGGGTGAGCACCGTATAATGCTCGCCATCCTGCATAGAGGTAAGTCCGCCGAAGCCGCTCACCCTAAACGTTCCTTTAGCCCAAACGTCTTCCAGAGTAATCTCTTTAGGGGCATTGTTTTGAGCAACAGCCACACCCCCCGAAATCGTGGAGGCAAAAAGCATCAAGCCCGCTATCATTGTAGTCTTTTTCATATCCAAAAGCTAATCTTTTTATATATGTTTACAAAGTTTTCAAGTTTTAGAATCGGGCCACTAACCAAAGATAATCAGAAGATTAATCCAATAGCCGAACCCTATTCGCAACAATAACAACGTGCAAAGTTACAAAAAAAAAGGCACTTGTGCAAATTATTTTTTGCCAATTCAAAAAAACTTTGTAATTTTGCAAACCGTAAAGAGACGACGACAATTGCCGCAAAGCTAAGTCAAACGTTTCAAAATCAGCCACGGAGAGATGCCGGAGTGGTCGATCGGGGCGGTCTCGAAAACCGTTGACCAGCTTGCTGGTCCCAGGGTTCGAATCCCTGTCTCTCCGCCAAACGATAGAAGTCAATGCTTGTTGGCTTCTATTTTGTTATGTATTACAGCGATAAGTATCTAAGTGGTAAGGCTCTTGAGAAGAGTAAAAGTATTGACATCCACCTTTCTACTCTAAAAGTAATGCCTTCTGTTCTCGAAAATTCATTTATTAGAGAGGCCAACTGTCCAATTTGGTAGAGGCCATTTGTCGCGACTTCCGCAAGCACGACGACGAGAACTCCTCCAACCTCTGACAAAGCAGACCCTCACGAAGGCAGCTTCGCTCTGAGTAATCTCCGTATTTTCTCCGGCCTATCTCCGTATCAACTCCGATGCCATAGGCCGAAGAAACCCCACCCCCTGAAGCCCCTTAGGCCATAGAACACCCAGAAGCAGGTGGAAATCATCAAAAAAGACACCTCGGCGAACCCTGACAAAAACGACCATTATAGTACAAGTTTGCCGCCCTGCAAAGCGGCCTGCAACACCGTGCAGCGAATAGAAAATATCGAACCAATCCCCTTCGTATCTTTGCAAACGCATTTCGACCGAAGGCCAGAGACCTCCCGACGAATGAATAGTCTTTAACCGCTGATGACGATGTATACTAAATGGCGTTCAGTAATGGGAGTATTGCAAACAAAGGTGCCGGGATGCAGGCACCTTTGCTTCGTTGTTATGGCCGTTTGGATTAGAAATCCTCGGCACTTACCTCAAAGTAGGACTGTGGATGGTTGCAGGTGGGGCACACTTCTGGTGCCTTGGTGCCTACCATGATATGGCCGCAGTTGCGGCACTCCCACACCTTGACTTCGCTCTTCTCGAACACCTGAGAGGTCTCGATATTGCGCAACAGGGCGCGATAGCGCTCTTCATGGCGCTTCTCGATGGCGGCGACTAGGCGGAATTTGGCAGCCAGCTCGGCAAAGCCTTCTGCCTCTGCAGTCTTGGCAAAATTCTCATACATGTCAGTCCATTCATAGTTCTCGCCTTCAGCGGCGGCTTGAAGATTCTCGGTGGTCTTGCCTACTCCGTCGTGGAGCTCTTTGTACCATAGTTTGGCGTGCTCTTTCTCGTTCTCGGCGGTCTGCAAAAAGATGGCTGCCATCTGCTCATAGCCTTCCTTCTTGGCCACTGAGGCAAAATAGGTATACTTGTTGCGAGCCATGGATTCGCCGGCAAAAGCGGCTTCCAGGTTCTTCTCGGTCTGTGATCCAGAATACTTTGACATAATATATAGTTGTTTATTAATAAATTATTGATTATTATTCAAGTATAGACTCGGTTTCATCCATGATGCCGTCTACGGCATTCATAAATGAGTCGTCGGGACTTCCGCCCTCTAGGCCGCCGTCCATCTCATCCATATAGCCTTCTAGGAAATTACGTCCGGCCTCGAAGGTGGACTTGAGGATATTCATGGAGCATCCTAGAATCACTTTCTGGTATCTGGCGGATATTTGTCCGAACTGGCGAAAATCCTCTTGGGTCAGCTCTGACCTATATTTAGAAAGGGACTCTTGGTAGGCGTCGTACTGCTTCACAAACTGATCCCAGTCAGAATCGGTATATTGATCGCCATGAGCTTCGGCATCTGCCACTAGGGATTCCATGCCCTTGAGATTCTTCTCTACTGGATCGCAGGCCGCCATTGCGAAAACTGCAATCAAGAATAATACCTTTGTCAAATAACGTTTCATTGTATCGAGTTTTAAGATTTGCGTATTTAAGAACCCATTGCCCTGCCTCCATCATTATCTAACATATGCACGGAGATTGAACGATTCTCATTCCGAACCGGCGCAACAACAGGCAATGGCGTTTTGCGATGCAAAGATACAAACTTTATCTGAATTGGGCAAATCTTTATCAGCAACCTCGAAAAAAGACACATTATTGGGTGTATAAACTAAGGCAACTGCACGTATAGGAAACTCTTTATCTGAATTTTTTTTGTCTATGTAGTATGAGTTTTGTATTTTTGCAAGAAGGAAGCGTCAACCATGATTGGTGCTAACTAATTAATCATCACTTTAATAAAGAACAATCGAACTCAAATAATAATCATTCCAACAAGCTGCTATGATAAAAGTATTTGTAATGGAGACATGTCCCGACTGCCGACAAATCAAAGATATTGCCCTAAACGACCACCGATTCGAGCTGATAGACATCGGAGAGCACGTGCACAACCTAAAGCAGTTTCTCGCTCTTAGAGACAACAATGCCGCCTTCGACGACGCGAAACGCAACGGATGGGTGGGCATTCCATGCTTCGTATTGGAGAATGGTGAAATTCTATTCGAAATGGACGAGCTGCCGATTGAAGGGTCGGCTTGCCGCCTAAACGGGAAAGGATGCTGACATGGAAGCTGCCCAAAAGACGATCCGGGTGGCTGCCGCTATAATCGTTGATGGCGGCCGAGTTTTTGCCACCCAGAGGGGCTATGGAGAATGGAAGGACTGGTGGGAATTTCCTGGTGGAAAAATCGAGCAGGGAGAGCAGGCCGAAGAGGCGTTAAGACGCGAAATCAAAGAAGAGTTAGACATCAACATTGAAGTAGGCGAACTGGTTGATACCGTTGAGTATGACTATCCAAATTTCCACCTCTTAATGAACTGCTACCAATGCTCAATAGCAAACCCCTCTAAGATAAGGCTGATGGAGCATGAGGACGCCCGCTGGCTGACCAAGGATGAGCTGCGCTCGGTAAACTGGCTGCCTGCCGACATCGAAATCCTTCAAAAGGTGGAAATGATGATTTGAAACCGGCCAAAGACACACCGGCCACGCCCCTAGAAGAGACTGCTACGGAAGTTTAACATTTTTTATTTGGTTATGTCACCCGTTTTTTGTACCTTTGCAATTCGAAATAATCTTTGAAACAAATCATATCTATCATGTATAACTTCTTGAAAATTGAAAATAACGGAGCCATTTGCACGCTGACCATCAATGCGCCTAAATCGCTCAATGCTCTCAACAGCACCATCCTGAATGAAATGAACGACGCCCTCGACAACCTGCCGAAGGACTGCCGCTGCCTCATCATCACGGGCGAAGGCGAGAAGAGCTTCGTGGCTGGTGCCGACATCAGCGAGATGGCCACCCTCAACGAGCAGCAGGGCTATGAGTTCGGCAAGCGCGGAGCCGCTGTATTCCGCAAGATTGAGACGCTTGAGATACCTGTGATTGCTGCAGTAAACGGTTTCGCTCTTGGCGGAGGCTGCGAGCTGGCCATGGCCTGCGATATCAGAATCTGTTCCGCCAACGCCAAATTCGGACAGCCCGAGGTAGGCCTTGGAATCATTCCAGGCTTCAGCGGCACCTACCGTCTGGCCAAGCTCATAGGCATGGGCATGGCTAAGCAGCTGGTCTACACCGCTAAGGTGATCAAGTCGGATGAGGCTCTGAGAATAGGTCTTGTGAATGCCGTATACGAGCAGGCCGACCTTATGGCCGAGGCAATGAAGCTGGCCGAGAGCATCTGCGCCAACGCCCCTGTTGCCGTAGCCTATGCCAAGCAGTGCATCAACGAAGAGTACGACCTGGCTGCCGACGAGGCTATCGACTTCGAAAGCCGCATGTTTGGCAAATGCTTTGTGACTGAAGACCAGAAGAACGGAATGGCCGCATTCCTGAACAAAGGCAAATGCGAATTCCAAGGCAAATAATCCATCGAACAATAACTAACATAAAAACATCTATATCATGAAAATCTGCATTATTGGTACCGGTACCATGGCAAAAGGCATCGTAAAGGCCTTCGCCGCTAAAATGCCTGTAGTAATGAAGAGCCGCAGCCAGGCCAGCATCGACAAGGCCATGGGCTCTATCACCAAGTCTTACGCCAAGCTGGTAGAGAAAGGCAAGATGACTCAGGAGGCCGTTGACGCCCTGCTGAAGAACATCATCACCACTACCGACTACGCTACCTTTGCTGACGCCGACCTCGTCATCGAAGCCGCATCTGAGGAAATGGAGCTGAAGAAAGCCGTATTCGGCGAGATCGACAAGATCTGCAAGCCAGAGACCATCTTCGCTACCAACTCATCCAGCCTCTCCATCACCGAGATCGCTGCCTGCACCAGCCGTCCTACCCAGTTCATCGGCATGCACTTCTTCAACCCAGCAGACCGCATGGCCCTCGTTGAGGTGATCAAAGGCCAGCTCACCAGCGAAGAAGTTTGCAAGACCGTCGTTGACCTCGCTACCGAGGTTGGCAAGACCCCTGTGCTCGTAAACGAGGCTCCTGGATTCGTTGTTAACCGCATCCTCATCCCAATGATCAACGAGGCTGTAGGCATCCTCGCCGACGGCGTTGCTAGCGCAGAAGATATCGACAAGTGCATGAAGCTTGGTGCCAACCACCCAATGGGACCTCTCGCATTGGCCGACCTTATCGGCAACGATGTGAACCTAGCCATCATGGAGGTGCTCTACAAAGAATATGGCGATCCTAAATATCGTCCTCACCCACTGCTCCGCAAGATGGTTCGCGCAGGCCTCCTCGGTATGAAGACCGGCGAAGGATTCTACAAATATTGATCCTAGACCATAAATCACTCTAAGAAAATCCCACCACGCTGGTGGGATTTTTTTTGACTGCCACGCTGCCTTAGCAGTTGCCGGAGTGCCGAGTCCTAACTGAGGCCTAACTGGCGCTATTCTCCGGCCTAACTGGCGGTCAACTCCGGCAAAGAGTCCCGAAGAAACCCCATAAGACGAATCCAATTACCACGCAGCAATATGGGAGTTCGGAGAAAGACTATGCCCAAAAAAGACCTGATGGAGGATCTCCTGACGACTGGCTTGACCCATCCATTCGACGCAGTTTAAACCGACTTTTACCTACAATGACACACTTCACCCCACAACGACCGACATAAACCAAACCGAAAAAAAGATTGTGTATCTTTGCAAAAGATTTGTGGGATCGTTCTGGAGCGAGAAAAAAAAATAAACCCGGCGAAGCCTAGCTGTTTTTTTTCGTTTTTTTTGCAAGTTTCATCGGTTGAGGGATACTAAAGAGAAAAGCATAATTAATAATCGTTCCAAAATGAAAAGAATCATCACATTAGGGGTATTTGCCATGTTGGCCGGAACGGCGTGGAGCCAGACTGGACTCACGCTCACGACTAGCAATGGCGCACAACACCACTACAACATCGAAAGATCCGGCGCCATCTACATGGACAACGACCAACTAGAGATCCGCGAAAACCTAAACAATGGCGCTCACGACTACTTCAATATGGCCGAGGTCAGAAAAATCACCTTCGACAAGCCGCTGTCGATTGACGCGCTGCAACAGAACCAGATACTCCTCTACCCCAACCCAGCATCGACCCACATCGTGTTGAGAGGCATAGAGGAACAGAGCAAGGTGCAGATTCTTGACGCGATGGGACGTATCGTAACGGAACAGAAAAGAAGCGACAACGAACAGATCAACATCGCCCAACTTGCTCCAGGAGTGTACGTCGTAAGAGTGAAAGACCAATTAATAAAGTTCATCAAACAATAATCCCAGGGAGGAAGCATAGATATGAAAAAAGCACTATTATTATTTGCAATAAGCACCCTAATGAGTTCCTTCTCTTGGGCACAGAACCAGTATGAGATGAGCATCTTCCGCCAAGGAACCAAGGTGTTCACCCTGCCTACCGAACAGACCGACAGCATCAAGGTGGTTGACGGCAGCATGCTAGTGAACTACGGCGGAACGACCTGGAATAGGAGCACCTCCGACATAGACAGCATCACATTCTCGCTCGTAATGAGCCAAGACACCACGTTTGCTGACACTACTGCAATAGACACTACTAACAGCATTCGTATCAACTGGACCCCGAGCGGAGTAGTTGTGACCAACCCCTACTCTGCCAGCGGAGTAACGATTACCGCAAGCGGAGATGATGTGAATGTCGCTTCCACCTCATCTACCAGCGATCTGGTATATGTGCTCAACGGCACTACGAGCGAGGGCAGCCTAAACATCACCTCCGACAAGAAGCTGATACTGGTGCTAGAGAATGTGAGCATCACTAATTCCGATGGACCTGCCATCAAGATGGTAAGCGACAAGCGCGTGCTGCTGCATCTAACAGAGAAATCAACCAACGCCTTCAGCGACGGCACTGCCAACACAGAGAAGGGCGCCATTCAGTTTAAAGGCAAGCTCGACATCCAAGGCAATGGAGCCCTAAACGTGAGCGGACTGGCAAAGCACGGCATACAGAGCGCCGGCAAATGCAACGTCATGAATGGCAATATCAACATTACCACTACCGCCAAAGATGGCATGAATGTGGACGACTTCGTGATGGACGGAGGCCACATCAACATTACCGGCGCAGGAGACGGCATTGACGGAGACAAAGGCATGGTAGAAATCAACAACGGCACCATCATCGTCAACTGCTCATCAGAGGACGCTAAAGGCATCTGCTGCGACAGCACAATGACCATCAATGGAGGCCACATCAACGTAACCATGGCCGGCGACATGGCAAAATGCCTTAAGGCAAAACAAGATATTGCCATTCACAATGGAACCCTCGACCTCAATGCCAATGGAAGCGTAGTGCTGGAACCCGCAGGCAGCGGATACGACCCATCCTACTGTACCGGAATCAAGACAGATGGATCGCTGACGATTGACGGCGGAGAGATCAACATCAACTGTCCAGCAAGCAATGCTGGAGGCAAAGGCATCAGCACCGACGGCAACGTAACGATCAGCAATGGATTCATCTCTATCAACGCCCTTGGAGGCTCGGCTTCATACATCGACGAGAACGGAGCAACTGACGACTACTCATCGACCTGCATCAGCAGCGATTCGGACATCACTATCAACGGCGGATTGCTGACTCTCAATGCCGGCGGCAAGGCCATCAAAGCTGACGGCAACTACACTCAGAACGGAGGAGAGCTGACCCTCACCACCAACGGCGACGGCGCCGTAACGGTAGGCAGTGGAACCAGCGCATCTGACGGATACTCATCGGCATGCGTAAAGGCAGACGGAAGCATCACCATCATAGGCGGAAAACTAGACGGAAAGAGCACTGGTCGCGGCGGTCGAGGCTTAGTAGCAGCCCATTTTGTAGTGGGTGCTATAGATGCTGACAACGATTTGATCGACATTAACATCCAGACAAGCGGATCACCCGTAAACGCCAGCGGAAACGGCGGCTGGGGCGGTCCTGGCGGCGGCAACGGAAGCAGCGACTACTGGAAAGGCCTGCCCAAAGGCATCAAGATGGATTCATCCATCGTAATCAACAGCGGCCACGTATCAGTATACTGCTCACAGACCAGCGGCGACCCTAACGGCGAAGCCATAGAAAGCAAAGGCACCATCGTAATCAACGGCGGAGAGATCGAGGCCAATTCATACGACGACGCCATCAATGCTGCACAAGCCATCACCATCAACGGCGGCAAGATATGGGCCTATGCCCGCGGCAATGACGCCATCGACTGCAACGGCACCAGCGTCACAATCAATGACGGCCTCGTAATAGTGCAAGGTTCGGAGGTCGGCATTGACGCCGACACCGAGAATGGAGGAAGATTCAACATCGTAGGCGGCACCATCATCAGCAAAGGCGGCAACATGGGATGCTGGGACACCCCAACCTGCACTGGAAGCCAGCGATATATCACAGCCACAGTCACCCCTGCTAACGGATTCGCCATTGCCGACCAGAACGACAACATACTGCTCGTGTTCAAAGCACCAACCGTATCGGGCAGCGGCTTTATTGACCAAACAAACGGCACTGGCACCAAACCTCCTCCAGGAGGCGGCGGAAATAATGGCGGAGTAGGCATTTCTCTTCCTGGAATGACCCAAGGCAGCTATAAGGTGTACACCAATGTGGCCATCAGCAACGGAAGCCAGTGGCACGGATACTATACCGGAGCCGACTGCACGACGAGCGGCAATGCCACAACTGTCAACACCCGATAGTCAAAAAAACATACTCAATATAGAAAGGGCGGCCGAAAAGCCGCTCTTTCATATTTTGGCAATTTCTGAATGACTTGTTGATAACTAATAATAAATAATTAGAAATAATTAATAAAAAAGTTGTAATTTTGTCCAAAAATATTAGAAATGAAAAGACTCCTTATCATATTAGCAGCCACACTAATAGCAGTTTCATGCGGCCGCAAGGTTGAAGAAAAAGTTATCCAGACATACCCTAACGGCGACCCAATGATCGTTCAACAGGTGAAAGACACCATCATCGTTGGTGAAACAAGATATTACGAGAATGGCGAAATCCAATATCAAAAGCACTATTCGGATAATGCCGTTCCCGAGGGCACTTGGAATTTCAACTACCCAAATGGAAAGACCTTTGCCACCGCCGACTACAGCAATCCTTCAGCACCCACATGGATGATTTACGATCACGACGGAGCGCCCTACTACAAAGACGAGTTTGACTCTATGAAGGTGATGGAGCTTGGCATGTTTGAAACTCCAGCCACCCTCGTATACTACAAAGACCATTACCAGACCGAACTGCAATTCTTCAGCAACGGACTGCTCCGCTGCATGGGCACTTGGCTGGACAACCAGCGCGACGGCCTATGGACCTACTACCACCCTACTGGCCAGAAGCAGACCGAGGCCACCTTCAAGAACGGACTCAGAGACGGCCAATACACTGTCTACTACGAAAACGGCATTCCGCTCTATATAGGCCACTACAATATGGACACTCCTTGCGGCACGTGGGAATATTACGACCCAGACGGAGAACTCATCAAGACAGAAACCATCAAATAATTGCTGACAATGGAAGTAGAACTCACCAATCCCATATATAGAATTATCGGCCAGGAAGCCGACCGCATGGGCGTAAGAGCCTTCGCTGTGGGAGGCGTGGTTCGCGACTATTTCCTAAAACGCCATTGCACAGATATCGACGTAGTATGCGTAGGCTCGGGAATAGAGCTGGCCAAAGCATCGGCCGCTGCCATCTCGCCACACAAAGAAGTGGCCGTGTTCAAATCATTTGGCACCGCCAGCTTCCACTACCACCACGACGGACAAGACTGGCAGATTGAATTCGTTGGCGCCCGCAAAGAATCCTATAGGGCAGACAGCCGCAAGCCCATAGTGGAAAACGGAACCATCGAAGACGACCAAAACCGACGAGACTTCACCATCAACGCCATGGCCGTATCGATCAACGAAGATACCTTCGGCCAGCTAGTAGACCCATTCGGGGGCATCAGCGACCTACATAACGGAATACTTCGCACGCCACTTGACCCCGACATCACTTTCTCTGACGACCCGCTACGAATGATGCGGGCCATACGATTCGCCTCACAACTGAACTTCGAAATCGAGGCCAAGACTTTCGAGGCCATATCTCGTAACGTTGACAGAATCCACATCGTTTCGCGCGAACGCATCACCACCGAACTCAACAAGATAGTGCTATCTCCTAGACCATCGGTAGGATTCAAACTACTGATGAAGACCCGCCTGCTGCAGGCTATCTTCCCCGAAATGGCACGCCTCAAAGGAGTAGACACACGAGAAGGCCGAAGCCACAAAGACAACTTCTACCATACCCTCGACGTAGTAGACCATGTGGCCGAACAATCCGACGATCTTTGGCTGAGATGGGCCGCCGTACTGCACGACATCGGCAAACCCGCCACCAAACGCTTCGACAGCAAGCAAGGCTGGACTTTCCACGGCCATGAGGTCAAAGGTGCCAAGATGGTAAAGAAGATTTTTACCAACTTACGCCTGCCTCTGGACGGAAAAATGAAATATGTAGAAAAGCTTGTCCAACTACACCTCCGCCCCATCATCTTGGCCGAAGACGAAGTAACGGATTCGGCAGTAAGACGACTGCTTTTCGATGCCGGAGACGACATTGACGACCTGATGACCCTTTGCGAAGCCGACATCACTTCCAAGAATGAGATAAAGGTAAAGCGCTATCTGGACAATTTCAAGCTTGTGCGTCAGAAACTTGTCGAACTGGAAGAAAAAGACAGGATTCGAAACTTCCAACCGCCCGTCAGCGGTGAGGACATCATGACCACCTTCGGAATCAAGCCCTGTCGCGAGATCGGAATCATCAAGGACGCCATCAAAGACGCCATACTCGACGGCAAGATACCCAACGACCGCGAGTCAGCCTGGACGATGATGATGGAAATAGCCGAAAGTCTTGGACTAACTCCCGTAAAATAATCTTACCTTAAGAACAACTAAAATAGAAAGGCGCCGAACAATGTTCGACGCCTATATTATTACTAACCTCTCAAAATGCTTACCAGTTGAGGATCTTCTTAAAGTCGTATTCCTCAGGATTTGGGAGATACTTCTTAGCAGCATCGTAATCGGCAGGAGTGATATAGTCCATAATGTCGTTCACGTAGCTCTGAACCTTGTTGGTGTTGACGTTAACCAGTCTTGGTGGGATCTTGCCGGTGGTAGGATCCTGAAGGTCTTTAAGATAGAGAGGACTTACGTTGCCTTGATGGTCGACATATACCATGCAGCCAGTGCAGCCGTCGTTGAAAAGCTTATGCACGCCCATACCCATCAATGAGCAATACGTAAGGTCAAAGGCAATAGGAGTATGGCAACGAACCTCGTAGCCGATTTCCACAGGACGGGTCTTAGTGCCGATCTTGAGGTCCTTAAGTTTGCGCTCAAGCATATCGTTAAAGATATGGGCCTTGCTCACCTTGCCAAGTTCTGGATGGCCGTGGTCGTCATAGGTGAAGTTGATGCCCGACTTCTTGATTTCTTCGTCGCTGAGGCTATGGAACACGCCTTCGGAAATCATGGCAGCACCATAATTGATGCCCATCAGCTTGCGCTTCACGATGCAGCTAACCACCATGTTCACAATCTTCTCGACGGTAATCTCAGTCTTGTTGAAGAACTCAGGAATCACTACCATAGGATAGTGGCATGCGCCTGCAATGCCGAGAGCCAAATGGCCGGCAGAGCGACCCATGGCGCTGACCACGAAGAAGTTCTCGCTGGTGCGGGCATCTTCCATAACGGCAGTAGCGAGCACGCATCCCTGAGCCTTAGCGCTATTGTAGCCAAAGGTTGGAGAGCTGTTTGGCAGCGGGAGGTCGTTATCGATAGTCTTTGGAACGTGGATATTAGCAATAGGATAATGCTTGCTCTCGAGGAACTTAGCAATGCGGTTGGCCGTAGAGGCAGTATCGTCGCCGCCCACGGTAACCAGCAGCTTGATCTCGTTCTTTACAAAGAGGTCGAGGTTAAAGCGCTTCTCAAAATCCTCATCAGTAGGCTTGAAACGGCTCATCTTGAGCACAGAACCGCCCTTGTTGAAAATCTCGTCTGCAATAAGGAAGTCGAGATCCTGCATTCTTGGTTCGGTGGTGAAGAGCGAGCTGTATCCGCCGTGGAGACCTATTACGCGATAACCATCGCGAAGAAAGGTTTTAGCCACAGAGGCCACTACGGTGTTCATTCCTGGGGCAGGACCGCCGCCAGTGAGGATTGCTATAGATTTCATAATGTTATATGTTTTTGATTATCGATTATCTTTTTTATACTAACGCGCAACGCTCGCAATTATTGCATAACTGGCCGAAAGTTGCGCGTCCGCCGCCGTACTTAGCGCAATACCACCTTGTGCTCCTTCTCTTTAGGGTATTTCACCGAGTAGGACAAAGTAATGTTTTTCTGCTCTCTAGGCTGCAAAGCCACCTTCCAGCGCACCACGCCGGTCTTCTCGTCGAGCACTCCGCCGTCGGTCTTCACGTCAACCACCTTAAGGTCGGCAGCATTAGAGATAGGAATCTGGTCTTTCACATTCACCTCTACAGCCTCGTTCTTGGTATTCTTTATCGTAAGGGTGATGGTGGCCGTCTCGGTAATCTCCTTCGAGAGCATGCCGCTCTTGTCGGGCGACGACTTCACCATCTTGCGGCCAACGAGCACATTAGGGTCCTGGCCAACGGCAAAGCGCATCGTATCGCCAGAACCCGAAGTGACGATGTTCGACATCGACACATATTTGTTGTTCAGATACACGTTGCATCCGGCATCAAGCAGTCCCAGCTGCTCCCATTCGGGCAGCAAAGCCGTGAAATGCACCTTCTCCTCCAGTTTAGGAGTAGCATAGCGGGCAAAGAGCACGTTTGTGGTGTCGTTGTGAAGCAGAATGGTTTGAACAGCCTCTCCAGAAGGCACCGTTTGAGGCATCTGGAGCGAATATTCGCGAGACAGCGTCTGCACACCGACAACCGACACTTCGTTCAACGTCACAAATGAATTGCCGGCCGAAGCATCCATCATCACCTCCTCCTTTTCCATAACCGTGGCGTTGCGCATAGCCATCTTGGCAGCCACAGGACGCTGCACGCCCTGCTCGATATAGTTCAAATAATAAGGATACAGCTGGCGGTCGAAACCAGCGTAGCCTGCATCAGCAGTGGAGAAAACCACTGGGCAGTTGTTCCAGTGCTCGCCAGTATTCTGCTGCACGCTGCCCTTCAACGAAAACACGGCCAGATGCTTAGCCTCGTCGAGCATCACGTCGTAAGAATATCCGCAATAAACATGGTCCGTCTTATAGGAATAGCTTATCTTGGCATTGGGCACACTCTTAGAGGAATAGACCGTCACATAGATGTCGTTCTGCGACGACGAGACGTTCTTGCCGCCAGTATAGCGCTTCACGAGCTGGTCGATATCCTTAGCCAGCTGGCGTTGGCGGGCAGCAAGGTCCTCCATTTCCTGCAGGGCCTTTTGGCGGGCCGTGTTGATGGCCTGCGACTCTTTGCGCTGGTATTCAAACTGGGCCTTGAGGTTGACAATCGTGTCAAAAGCCTGAGTGTTGCGCACCGCCTTCAGATTATTGAGTGCCGACGACTGCTGGTTGAGCGTGGCCACCAAGAGGTTGGCATTGCTGATCTTGAGGGTCACATCGTCCATCTGAGCCTTAAGGGCAACATACTGGTTATAGGCAGCTTGAGGCATCTCGCGAGCCAGCGATTCCTTTGCCGGAAGATTCTCCTGCTCGCTGCGCATAGAACTGATAAACCAGTCGGGAGATGCCGAGAAGTGGATATCGTTGGTGCCCACAGTGAGGGCATTGCCAGTAATAACAAACTTATTTTCACCCTTTTGGAGCGAAGCCACGATACACTTCTCCACAAGAGCGCTGGTGGGGAAAACCGTAACCTTCTCAATCTTTCCCTTCACCTCGGTTTGCGCCATCGAACTGGCGCACAGACATGCCAAAGCGGCAGCAACAATAGTCTTTTTCATATGATATGATTATAATACTTCATAAACGGAACCTCTTACAAATTATTGCCACAACAGGCAGAAATATCGCCAATACACCGCCTTATCATGGTCCCCACCTAGCTCTAATCTGAATCATTTGTGCTATATATGTGCTATATATGTGCTATATTTGTACTATTCTATAGAGATAGCAGATATATAGCACATATATAGCACATATATAGCACATATGCACCAGATAATACAGAAATATGAACCAAGATAGGGAGTTAGGCAGTCTTTGAAAAATCTCGCCAGCAAGCAAGAAGGATTGATCAGTCATTTTCTTATATGAAAGCAACCTATTTTTTATACAACAGTCAACTATTTAACAATCAACACGTTAAGCCCCCCCCCACCTAAATAACGGCAAAAAAATGTTGTAGAATAAAAAAAAGTATGTATATTTGCAAGTCGAAAGAAAGGAAACATCTAACATCAAAGATATGGATAACAATTACAAATCAACAAGTTGGACAAATAGCAAGAACTCAAAGAAGTATCTATGGATTGCTATACTCACATTCTCAACACCTTCGTATGTGTACGAAGTGGCACATAGAGGTTACGCCGTAAAGAGAAAGGATGATACTATACTAAGCCAATTAAAGAAACACAAAATGATATCGTAGGCGAAACTCTTTTTACGCTTACGAATACTGAAATAATAGTTTTTCCAGCAAAACAATAATACCCCTCGACCGCCGCACCACGGCTGATTGGGGTATTTTTTTGTATTCGCTTAGCTATTGCGCTGACAATCACCACACCGCCCATATTGAAGTAGATTATTTGTGTTGACCTAATACACCCTTGTTTTGCATTGCAAAACGTTGGGTCCCGCATGCCGAGCATACTCAGCAAGTGTGACAATACGTAAACAATTATTTAGTTCCCTTATTGAAAGCATTCCATGTACGCGCACGGGAAACAATATAAAAAAAATAGGGCGAAACGCTTTGAAAAGTGAAGAAAAATGCGTATCTTTGCACAACAACGCAAGTTGAGCAAATCAATATAATACACTCCACATCAAACAATTAACAGTAATGAAGACTTTGATATTTGCCACCAACAACAAGCATAAGATCCACGAGGTGCGCCAACTTCTTGAAGGTGTGGTGGAAATCAAAAGCCTTGACGAGATGGGTCTTGCTGGCGACATTCCCGAAACCAGCGACACGCTCCAAGGCAACGCCCTTCAAAAGGCCCAATGGATATGGGATCGCACGCATACCGACTGTTTTGCCGACGACACTGGACTAGAAGTGGAGGCGCTTGACGGCCGCCCGGGAGTATACAGCGCCCGCTACGCCGGAGAGCATTGCTCTTTTGACGACAACGTGGACAAGATGCTGCGCGAAATGGAAGGCAAGACTAATCGCAACGCCTGCTTCCGCACAGTAGTATGCCTGATGGAAGGCGGAGCGCCGCGATACTTCGAAGGAAGAGTTGACGGACAGATACTTACCGAGCGCTATGGCAAAGAGGGATTTGGATACGACCCCATCTTTATGCCCGACCGCTTTGCCGTGAGCTTTGCCGAAATGCCTTTGGAAGTAAAGAACCGAATCAGCCATCGCGGAAAAGCCGTGGCCAAACTGGTAGAATACCTCAAAGACATCAATAAATAATAAAAACACACGACCCAGATGGACTACACAAAGGTATATCCGGTAGAGATAATGGAGGGATTCACCGAGAGCGGATCCTGCATGCTGATGCTGATGGAGCCGGGCAGCAACCGATACATTCCCATCATGATAGGCGAGCACGAAGCCCAAGCCATCATACTGGCCCAGGAACAGACCGACACCAAGCGCCCCATGACGCATCAGCTGATCCACAACATCATGGACTCCTTTGCCCTAGAGCTCAAGCTGGTGACGATAGACAAGTTCGAGGAAGGCATCTTCTACGCCAGCCTCCACATGACCGACGGCATTCTTGAAAAGCGTGTGGACAGCAGAACAAGCGACGCCGTAGTGCTGGCCATCATGCACGGATGCGACATCGAGATGGAGAACTCGACACTTGAAGACACCGCCATCGAGCGCGACAGCCTAGAGCACGGATACCAACAGAAAGAAGACTTGCGCGAGGCCTCCTTAGAGGAACTGCGACAGCAGCTGGAAGAGGCCGAAGCCAACGAAGAATATGAACTGGCAGCAGAGCTGCAACTTAAAATTGACCAATGGACGAAAGAGTAATTCGATTCGACGAATCGGCAGACTTCCTCAGAAGCCGCATCAAAGAAATTCCCGAAATAGGAATCATCTTGGGAAGCGGCCTCGGCAAACTGGCCGACAAGATTGAGGACCCGACCATCATACCTTATACTGAGATTCCCAACTTCAAGCGCTCGACAGCCGTAGGACACAAAGGCAACCTCATCTTCGGACGATTGGGCGGACGCTCGGTAGTGGCCATGCAAGGAAGATTCCACTATTATGAAGGCTACACGATGCAGGAAGTGACCTTCCCCGTCAGAGTGATGGCAAGACTGGGCGTAAAGACCCTCTTTGTAAGCAACGCCGCGGGCGGCATAACCACCGACCTGCACGTGGGCGACCTCATGATAATCACAGACCATATCAACCTAATGCCCAATCCATTGATAGGAAAGAATATTGACGAGATGGGAGTAAGGTTCCCCGATATGACAACTGCATACAGTACCCGTATTCGGAAGAT
This sequence comes from Bacteroidales bacterium, assembly GCA_024400415.1. Lineage (GTDB taxonomy): Bacteria > Bacteroidota > Bacteroidia > Bacteroidales > P3 > Colimorpha. The sequence goes on from JAKSMS010000007.1 coordinate 42,507, forward strand.
TGCCGACGAGGAGGCCGCCCAAATGGGCATCAGCCTAAAACGTGGCGTATACGTAGCCGGCACGGGTCCAACCTACGAGACTCCGGCAGAATACCGCTACTTTGGAGCCATTGGCGGAAACGCCGTAGGCATGTCCACCGTTCCAGAAGTAATAGTGGCACGCCACTCAGGCCTAGAAGTATTCGGCATGAGCGTGATAACCAACGAATCTGCAGCCTTGAGCGAAGAGGTAAAGAACGACGAGAACGACGTGGTGATAGCCGCCGACAAAGCCGCCGACAAGATGACCGCGCTGTTCGAAAGAATCATCAGCAAGCTATGATCAAGGCCGCATTTTTCGACATAGACGGCACACTGCTCAGTTTCAAGACCCACCAAGTGTCGGAAGGGACCATACGCGCCTTCGACCGACTGCACAAAATGGGCATAAAGACTTTTCTTTCAACAGGAAGAGCGCCTGCGCTTATTCCAGACATGCCCCTCCATTTCGATGGAAGAGTGACCACGAACGGAAGCTTGGTGTTTGTCGACAACAAAGTGCTGGTAAGGAATTTCATTCCTCAAGAAGAGGTTAAAGCGTGGCTTGAATATGCAAAGCGCAACCAAGTGAGCACCATGCTGTTTGGAGAAACTGAAATGTGGGGTGCACAGAGAGATGCCATATTCGACAAGATTCACGACCAGCTGCAATTTAAGCTGCCGCCATGGACAGATATTGACAACTTGTGCGATTTCGAGACCGTACAGATAATTGCCGACATCAAAATAGAGCAAGAGCCCGAACTGGCCAAACTGCTGCCACACTGCAAGTTCCCAAGATGGCATCCAGACTTTACCGACGTGCTGGCTGCAGGCAACAGCAAGGCCACCGGAATCGAGCGAATACTCAACCACTTCGGATGGAATCGAGAAGAATCCATCTGCTTTGGCGACGGCGGCAACGACATAGAAATGCTAGAGTACTGCGGAATCGGAGTAGCCATGGGCAACGCAGCCGACAACGTGAAAGCCCATGCCGACTACGTGACCACAAGCGTTGATGAAGAAGGCATAGAGCAAGCCGTCAACAACCTAATCAAACAGTAAACCACTATTTATGAGATACCTATCCGCCGAAGAGGCACTTCAGCCCATCCAGAATGGAGACCACATTCACTGGCCCTGCGTTAGCGCAGTACCCGAGCACCTAGTTAAAGCGTTGGTAGAAAGAGTATCCTACAATACATTAAAAGACATACATATAAGCCACTTCTATACTGAGGGATATTCCGACTACACCTTACCCGAATACCAAGGCCTGATACACCTTGACTCCTTCTTTGTAGGTGCCAACGTACGCAAAGCAACCAACGAAGGCAGAGCGGGCACCATTCCCTGCTCGCTAAGCGAGGTGCCCAGAATGATTGAAAGCGGAGCCATTCGTAGCGACGTAGTACTACTGATGGTTAGCGAACCAGACGAAAATGGATATGTGTCACTAGGCACTTCATGCGACTACATGCGCGAGGCCATGAAGGCAGCCAGATACATAGTAGCGCAGGTAAACAGGTATGTACCATACACTTACGGAGATACTAAAATCAACATCTCAGAGATAGACGCTTTCGTTCATTACGACCAGCCACTCAATGAAGCCGGTTCTATGCCGCTAAGCGAAACCGACAAGATGATTGGCCGCCATACCGCCGAACTGATTCCAGACGGAGCCACATTGCAAGTGGGCATAGGAAACATTCCTTCAGCCGTTCTGGCTCAGCTAAAAGATCACAAACATCTTGGAATCCACAGCGAAATGATTTCCGACGACGTGGTTGACCTCTACAATACCGGAGCTATTGACGGCAGCAAAAAGAAGACCGATCCAGGGAAGATGGTTGCCATGTTCCTAAAAGGCTCCAGCAAGCTATACAACTATGTGGATCATAACAAAGAGGTGATGATCAACAGCGTAGCCTACACAAACAACCCATTCAACATTGCGCAAAACCCTAACGTCATTGCATTAAACTCAGCAATAGAGATAGACCTAACAGGTCAGGTTTGCGCTGATTCCATCGGAACTAAAATATTTTCAGGAAGCGGTGGACAGCTAGACTTCATGATAGGAGCCACCTACAGCGAAGGCGGAAAACCGATAATCGCCATGCCTAGCATTACAGGCAAAGGCGCCTCGAAAATAGTGCCAACACTTACCCAAGGGGCAGGTGTCGTGACACCTAGGACACTAACACAATGGGTTGTAACAGAACAAGGAGCTGTTAACTTATACGCCAAACCAATCCACGAAAGAGCCAGACTACTCATATCTATAGCACACCCAAGCCAGCAAGAAACCCTCGAACGCCAAGCACGAGAACTCGGCATATTGTAATCACCCCACCAAAAAAAAACGTTTCGTGGAAATGGGAATAGAATAAACAATTCGACTTGTCTACGAGTCGGCGCACCGGCTTAGTATAATACTCCCGAAATATTAGACACCTGCATTGGTAATACTGACGATGGTCAACATGCTCGCACTGATAGGTATAGCGGTCAACCAAAAGCGAGTCAGAAGGCTACTCAGACTGATGGGGATTAATGCTATATACCCTAAGAACTGTCTCTCTAAAGGAGGCTGTCCTCAATACATACATCTGTATCTGCTGAGAAGGCTGGACGTTGGGCAACCGAACCTATTATGGATCACGGACATATCTTAATCGAAGTATCAAAAAAAAGCCCCGAAATGGGGCTCTGTATTTTTGATAAGGATATGATTCGGATTAGCGGACCACGCACACTTTGAATCGCATTGGGTCGATGCTTTCCATTCCCTCTGGAAGACCGCCGTCGAGATCCTGGATAATGAAGGTTACCTCGCCAGTTCTCCAATCGAAACGAATATTCTCGCCCCAGGTAGCGTTCTCTGCTGCACTGTAGTATGGGAACACGTAAGGGAGCTGATTCCAACGGCCGTCTTCAAGCACGTAGGCAACAACCATGCCGTTTGCAGCTACCGAAGGGGTGATATCGGAGTTGGCGAAGGTGGCATAGTAGTAGTTGAGGCCTGCCTGGGTGATCCAGTTGTTTGGATATACGTCATATTCGTAAGAAAGGGTTACTTCTTTGGAACAGCCTGAAGTGATTGCCAGGACGATGCATGCCAAGATAGGCAGTAAAATCTTCTTTGCTTTCATGGTGTTATGTTTTTGGTGTTAATGTTTTTTTCGTTTTTTTCCAATTGCAAAATTACTACTTTTTATTGGATATTTTCCTTTTTTTGTCAGTATTTTTCCTTTACGTGTGTTTTTCTTTCTATCGCTGACGCTATAACTACTTCAGATGAACGATAGTTATGCCATCGCCGCCTAGCTGGAGCTGTTCGGAGTGAAACGACTGTACATCGCGGTTGCCTTGCAGGGTCTCTCTCACGATGGTCTTGAGGATTCCGTAGCCTTTGCCGTGGAGGATGCGGAGGTCTTTCTCTCCAAGGAGCATGGCCTCGTCGATATGGCGATGGAGCATATCTAATGCCTCGTCGGCACGACAGCCCCTGAGATCGAGCGTGGGGCTAAAGTATTTTCGCTTCTCATTTATCTCGTTGTAGATGGACTGGAAGTGTGTCTCTTGACGCTTGGTCTTGTCCGTCGGGATGCGCTTCTTCTTGGTCTTTGTCAATCGTGACACGGCTATAGTCATCCGTATGGAGTTGGACTCTACGACGGCTTTCTTGCCCTTGAGTTCTACTACTTCGCCATAGGTGTCCTGGTCGTCGACCTTGACGATATCGCCTACTGTAATAGGACTGTTATCTACCTCGTCGTCGGCTGGCTGCTGCGGGGCTGGTGCCAACTGCTGAGACTGCTTCTTCCGGGACTCTTGGTGCTGCTGCTGTGCAAGGTCGATGGCTTCTGCCTCTGCTTTGAGCTGTTCGCGAGCTGCTTTGGTCTGCTCCTTTTCGGCTTGAGCAGTCTTAATGTCGGAGATAGTCTGCTCCACTGTGCGATTGGCCTTCTGGAGTATCTGCTTTGCCTCGTTGCGGGCGGTGGAGAGTATCTCATAACGCTTGTTTTCCAGTTTTTCGTTGAGGGTCTGGTATTTCTGTATCACCTCGGAAAGGAACTGGTCTGAGACTTCGAGTTCGGCTTTCTGGCGAGCGATCTCTTGCTTGTCGAGCTCTATCTGCTGCAGCTGATGCTCGAAATTCAGCATTTCCTGACCCACCTTGCTTCCGGCCGCCTGGAGCACATCTGCCGGAAAACCGATATTCTGGGCGATTTCGAAGGCGAAAGAACTGCCAGGATGGCCTATGCTGAGACGATAGAGAGGCTTCATGATGGCGGTGTCGAAGAGCATGGCACCATTGATGATGCCGTCGTAGCGGTCGGCTAGGAGCTTGAGGTCGGCGAAATGGGTGGTAACCACACCGAAGGCTCCCCGCGAGTAGAGTTCTTCCAGCACAGCCTCGGCAATAGCGCAGCCGGAACGCGGCTCGGTGCCCCCGCCTAGCTCGTCAAGGAGGAAGAGGGTGCGATTATCGGCAACAGAAAGCAGCTGCTTCATGTTTTGCAGATGAGAGGTGTAGGTGGAAAGCTCGTCGTCGATTGACTGCTGGTCGCCAATATCGATGAAGATGCTGCCGAAAAGGCCCATCTCCGACGTTTCTCTACAAGGCACTAGCAGTCCGCACTGAAGCATATACTGAATAAGTCCAACTGCCTTGAGGCAGACTGACTTGCCGCCCGCGTTGGGGCCGGAGATGATAAGAATCTTGGAGACTTCGTCGAGCTGAATAGAGAAGGGCACCACTTGGCGATGCTGGCTCTCTGATTGGGCAAGCAGGAGGGGGTGGCGCGCTTCGATCCAGTTGATCTGTGGGGTATCGGTGATAACCGGAAGGCCGCAATGCAGGCTGAGTGCCAGACGAGCCTTAGCACGAACGAAGTCAATCCTGGCGAGTACCCAGTAGGCATTTTGCAGCCTAGATATCTCTGGGCGAAGCAGGTCGGAGAATGCGAGGAGAATCTTGTGGATCTCGTGGCGCTCGGCAAACTCGAGTTCGCGAAGGTCGTTGTTGAGCTCTACCACCTCGGAGGGTTCCACGAAAGCTGTCTGACGCGTAGCGGACTCGTCGTGAATGAAGCCTTTGATCTTGCGGCGATGGGTGTCGAGCATAGGGATGACGAGGCGGCCGTTTCGGATGGTCACTTCGGCGTCATCAGGAGCCCAGCCTTCTTTTTTGGCGCGGTTGAGCGAGCGGGAGATCTGCATGTCTACCTCGGACTGCTTGCGGTGCATCTGACGACGTATCTCGCTGAGAAGCGGCGATGCATTATCGTATATCTCACCTTTGTCGTCGACGATCTTATTGATTTGGCGAAGGAGCGCGGGATTGAGTTCGGCATGGGATGCCAGCTGGGCCAGCTGGGGATATTTCTCCGGATTGTCGTGTAGGAGAAAGCGCAGGCAGTCTGAGAGGGTCTTGAGGGAGACCTTCATATTCTGCATATGCTGGAGTTCGATGACGGTATTGCCGATCTTGAGGTGTTCCAGCTCGTCGGTCAGGTCTACAAAGTCTTGCTGAGGAAACGAGCTTTCGAGCATGAGAATCTGACGCATCTCGTCGGTCTGCTCCAATTCGCGCAGCACTCGGCCATAGTTGTCGGTAAAGGCCATTTCCTGCACCATGCGAAGGGCCAGACGATTGCTGCATTCGGCTGCCAGCATCTGACGTATGCGATCAAATCCTATTTGTTGTTCAACATTCATTGTGTGATTCTGAATATGATTATGTGTCGTGATTTAGTAATGTAATTAGTCAAAATCTAGATAGAACGGCCAATGGCTGCGGAATTTGGCAAGGCTCTGGGCGTCAAGAACGGCCTCCTGCACCTGCGATGCCGAGGGGTCGCACTCGGAGACGGGTTGGCCCTTGAAGTCGATGACGGCAGAATTCCCCGTATAGGGAATGCCTACGCCATCAGTGCCTACGCGGTTGACTCCGACAACATAGCAGAGATTTTCGATAGCGCGTGCGCGTAAGAGCGTAGACCAAGCCTCGTGGCGCGATCCGGGCCAGTTGGCGCTTAGAATGAGTAGGTCGTAGGACAACGCCTCCTCTCCTGCCCTATCATTGCGGAGCCACTTGGGGAAACGGAGGTCGTAGCAGATAGCGGGCTTGATACGCCAGCCTCGAAACTGGGTAACTACGCGACGCGAGCCCCGACCGAGCTGGGCGTGCTCGCTAGACATGCGAAAAGTGTGCGCCTTGTCGTAGTATTCGTAGCTGCCGTCAGGGAAGACGAGATGCATGCGATTATAGACAACCCCTTGGTCGAGGACCGTCCATGTGGCCACAAACAGAGCATCCTTTGTACGAGCCATTTGGCGTGCGAATTCCAGGGTTGGCGACTCTGGAGGCTGGGCCATGCAGGCCATATTATCGGAAAATCCGGTAGAAAAAGTTTCGGGCACCACCAGAATGTCGGCATCGGAAACTGTGGCAAAGGCGCGTTCCACCATAGCATAGTTGGCTTGTGGATCTTCCCAAGCGATATCCTGTTGGAAGTAGGCTATTTTAAGTTGTTCTTTCATAGACGGGTATTAGTGGGAACAGTTGCAGGCTTGATCCCAAACCTTCTTGACATCGGGAAGAAGGTCGGAGATGAGTTCTTGATCTTCGAGCGTAAGAGGACACGCCCTGAGGTCGATCACCTTGAGCGACCCATTGAGCATAACAATAGAGGGCGGAAGCTCATAGATGCCGGTCTTCCACAGCACGAGCTGCTTCAGGGAAGCAAGCTTGGCGATAGTGACGGGCAGTTCTTCGAGGGGGTTGCGGCTGGCATCAAGCAGCTCTAGCGAGGATAACTGCTCGACGGTCTCTGGCAGGAAATGAATCCAGTTGCGCGACACATCGAGCGACTTGAGTTGGGAGAGTTCTCCGATCCAGCTTGGGATAGAGTCGATAAAGTTCTTGCTGAGGTCTAGCTGCTGGAGATTCTTCATCTGGCGTATTTCGGGCGGAACCGCTTTGAGCCGCTTATAGGTAAGCTTGAGGCTATAGACTGCGTTGGGATCATTGACTTCGGAAAGGCTTGTATACACCTTGCCCGGCTGGGCATAAAGAACGCCAAACGAAGCAACAAAGACGAGTATCAGAAGACGTTTCATAACAGGCTCTCTTTATCTTTATTGAGTTGGGCGATGAGTGCTTCGCGCGACGCGAAACGGACAATATCGCGGAGACGTCTAAGAAACAGGACCTCCACCTGCTGGCCATAGAGGTCGCCATTGAAATCGAGGAGATGTACCTCTAGCACCGGACGTTCTAATCCGAACGTAGGCTGCGAACCCAGGTTGGCCATGCCCTTCCACTGCCCGCCATTGCATCTAAGCGTTACGGCATACACGCCCTCTTTGGGCACGAGCTTGCGGCATTGCGAGAGGTCGACATTAGCCGTTGGGAATCCTATGAGGCGACCCACCTTACGGCCTTCCACCACACGCCCAAAGAGCGAATAGGGCCTTCCGAAGAGGCTTTCCGCCTCAACCATATCGCCTTCATTAAGAGCAGCGCGAATACGGGTGGAACTGATAGGTTGGAGCCCCTGCAATATCGCCTGATCGTGGATGAGGTCCAATCCGAGTCTTTCGGCCAGCTGTGGGAGCTGGTCGAAGTCGTCGCGGCTGCGGTTGCCGAAGCGGGTGTCGTAGCCCAGAAGCAGGGCTTGCATTCCATAATGGGGCACGAGCACTTTTTCCACAAATTCGCAGGCCGAGAGATCAGATACTTTTGGGGTAAAGTCCATCACCACAACCTCTTCAACACCCATCTCTCGAAGGAGCCCGACACGTTCCTGTTCTTCGTCGAGCCACATCTCAGCCGACCTCCTGCCCAGCACAAATCCCGGATGACTGGAGAAGGTGATCACGACGGGGCGCAACGACCTCTCGCGGGCTTCGTCCACAAGTCGATGAATCAAGGCCTGGTGTCCGAGATGGAGTCCGTCAAAGACTCCCACTGCTATTATGGAGGGTTGTTTTCTTAGCATAAGTTTTACACTATGGGCGAATTACTAGCTTCTATAATCCAATTCTGATTATAGGCAGGAGTTCCTTCCAAAAGGTTCATATAGCTAAAACATTTGGCCCCCATCTGGCTTGCATAGATCGATACTGACGAACTGAGCGAATAAAAGTCAGACGGATGTGCATTGATCATGTTTTCCAGAACGGCACTTGCTGGCAGCTGTTCTATTTCATTGCCAAAGTGGCGATGAAGCATATCGAGGTAGACCTGTCTGTGAGCTGTATTTTGAGGAGCATCAAATCTGGGGTGCATCTTATAAGCCACTTTCTGATAGTGGAACTGCTCCATGAAGGCGGCAACCTTGGCATATATATCGTCCACTTGCTCATTGCTAAGCACATTATATAGCGGGTCCACCGAAATAATGGCATCTGGGTAACTATCAGACTCAGTCTTTTCAAATGGAATGCCCACCACCCTCAAGCAATCTTGGTGCATCGGGAATCCACTTTGCTGAGTGGCTATGCACCCTAGAAACTTTTTGTGGTCGGAACTGATGAAATGATTCTTTACGTCGAACAAGCGCCGCCATATCGGACAGAGCAGTAGTTTGTAAATCCAATAACGATAGCCAGTAAAAGTCTGCGGGTTACAACGCAGATAGGAGGGAAAGCCGTCCTCTATCACATAGAAGCCCCTGCAATTGGATTTGGTTACCATAAGGCTAGTGATGTCGTTAGAACACACCTGGGTGTAGAAGATGAAGTCTTCTCCTCCAAGATATGGATCCACCAGTTCGTCAAATTCGCGTATGTTGCGATTGGTCTGCATAATATGTCTGCCTGCGAAGACTCGCCCCGTCTTTTGGTCCACATTGTATGATGTGCCAATCTGATGTGGGAATCGAGAGTAATACTGCTCCGGAATATGATAGTTACGCAAGAGAATGAAGATGCAGTCATCTGCAGCAATGTTGTCTAAGTCGGCGATGCGCTTAGATATATAAAAAGTCAGATGGCTTGATACGGAAAAGACATGTTTCATTTTACCAAGAATTTATATTTGATGCCAGGCAATAGAAATTCGCCTTTATAAGGCTTACCATCAATAAAGACTTCTCTACCATGTTCCAGCGCAAGGTTCATTCCTGGTAGAATGTCCCAAGAATAGCAGCCTTTTAGGTGCTGAAATTGGGCGTAACTTCCATGGATGACATTGTACATGTTATACATACAACACCCCATAATTCTAAATTCGAATCCGCCACCCAACTGAGCAAAGTCTTCGGGTGTCATATAGGAGGAAAGTCCACAGATTCTTGATCTTGGAATACGATGCAGTTCATCGCCTGTGCAGAGGCAGATATCTAGTTCTGGTAGAGCAATCATTGATTGGTAGTGCGTTCCTTTGCGATACACACTTACACCCACACCCCACTCTTTGAGTCCTGAAACAAAATTTTCTGTCCCGTCTATGGGGTCCACAGTGATTACATATTCCTCCTTGTTCAGCCTAGAGATGTCGTGATAAGACTCTTCAGAAATGAGCAGACAATTATTAACGTTGTTTTTTATCCAGTCGCCGACCAACTTTTCGCAAAGTAGGTCACCTTCCGATACGAATGAATTGTCGGACTTCAAAGTACCAGTGCTTCTCAGCGAGAGGATCTCGTTCAGGTGTTCCATAATCAGGGTGTATAGGCTGCGACAAATATCCATTGTATTAGTCATAAAGTGATGGTGTGACAAATCTGATGTCCATGTTCTGGCGCAAAGACTTCATCTTGGCTGTCATGGCATCGTTTAGTATTTTATAGTGCTCTACGTCTTGAACAAATTTCAGGCTCTCTAGATAATAGTTGTCTTGGTTAGCCCTATAACCATCCATGCCGGCCACAAAGATGGTGCTGACCTCCAACCTCTTCAGTAGGTTGATCAGCATCACCGAGGTGTTATCTCTAATGGCATCCTCCTCATTGAGTAGAGAACTGTAATTCACCACATAGAGGTTCGGCTCGTCAATAGAAATATTAGAGGTGCAAATCAAGTTCACCTTCCGCTTGTCAGTATTAAAAGTAGTGTTATAGCGTTTCAGGTTGCTCAAGAACACGAAGTCGGTCTCTAAAAAGTTAGGCACGAAGGTTGCCGAGATCACCAGGCACTCCTCCCTCTTCACCACATCGAGGAGCTTCTCCACGTTGTCGTTCAGAGAAGGTCCCGGAGCTATCAGCATCACCTTGCGCCCCTTCACCTGATCCTTCAGCTGGGCAATGGCCTGAGTGTCGTCAATCTCGTTCGACTGGTATTCCAAATACTTTTCCTCGGCAATCTTCTTGTCAAAGAGCGAGCGCTTCTCGGGCTCTATCATCCTCAGTATGGCACCTATGCTCTGTATGGTCAGAGTCTGCTTGCCGCTGAGGTAGGAGGCATAGTTCGGGTGGCAACCATTGATGGCTGCCAAATAGTAGGGCACAGAGTATCCCCAATCGTGTTCCGCCTTGATATTGAGTATATATTCATCTATCACCTCAAGCAGTGGTTCAATATTATACCTCCTAGATATGTGGTCGTTGATATAGTTGGCTATCAGCTCTGTGTTGAGGTTTCCAGCCCCTCTGCCCATGCCATATACAGAGGCATCGAGCGAAATCACGCGACTCGTCACTACCCCTACCAGGGCCTGGCAGTTCGAATACGAAAGCTGCAGATTGTTGTGGCTGTGGAAACCGATGTGGATGTTCTTATCAAGGTTGTGGTCTATCAGGTAGAAGAACCTCATCACGTCCTGCTTGTGCATCAGTCCCAGCGTATCCACCAGGTAGAACGAATAGGGCTGCAGTCCGTTTACCTGATGGATGAGAGCCATCAGCTGCTCGTCAGAATAGCTGGTGGTGCCCACCGGCTGCACAAACACCTTGTAGCCTTTATCCTTGATCTGGCGGCAGTATTCTATGGCCTCATCCACCTCATTGTAGTGGAAGGTAACCCTGATGCCGTCTATCGACTTGCCGTCATAGGGTTTCAACTGACTGATGTCATATTCTCCATAGCAGGCCATAGCCACATACATCGAGCAGCCATGGTCTTGGGGCAGGTGCTCAGCAATCTGGTCCACCGTCGAGTAGAGCGAGAGGTCTGGGTCGTCGTTTCCGTCTTCCAAAAATCCGCACTCAATGATGTCGATATTCGAGCGGGTCAGTTGGGCGATGATCTTCTTGATGCCCAACCTGCCGAACTCGAAGTCGTTGATATACCCGCCATCGCGCAGCGTACAGTCCAAAATCTGAATTCTATTCACCCTTCAGCAGTCTTTTATTTTGCAAAATATTTCACATAAAGGGCTTCGGCCACGTCGAAGTCCTCTGGATTGTTGATGTCGGTAGCCTCTATTTTCGACACCTCAACTAGAAATGGCTTGTTGCCAATACGGCGGCGGTCCTTCTTGATGGTGTCTCTATTGTATATATACATGCCGCAGGTCTCCACAAACATCGGCTCCAGATCCTGGGTACGCGGGATAGCATCTGGACTATAGTTGAAGGGCTTGCCCTCCTTCCACAGGAACTCCTGCATCTTCTGCACGGCCAGCGCTGAGTCGTAGCCCTTCTCAGCCACAGCCCTGATTCCAGTCTCAAAGCTTCCTGTCGAGATAAATGGAGCCGTGGCATGGGTGAGCACATACACGTCGGCCTCCACCCTTTCGGCAAAGGTGGTCAGCACCTCGTTGAACGGGGTGGTCGAGAGGTCCAGATACGGATCTCGCTTCAAGAACTTCACCCCTTCTGGGATATATCGGCAGATTTCCTCACTGCTGCAATATACATAGATTTCGTCCAGTCCCTCCACATTCTTCAAAGTCTGCAGTATACAGCTTATCAATGGAGTCCCATCAGGAAAGGCTTTCGTGTTCTTGCCAGGGAGTCGCTCGTTGTTGAGCTTTATAGGAACAAATGCAACTACTTTCATATTTCGATTATCGATTATTAGCTTTTGATTTTTAAGTTTTCCATATC
>JAKSMS010000070.1 GCA_024400415.1 Bacteroidales bacterium
TCAACATCGGCGGCGACGGCTCGCAGCGCATCTCGCTCGGATTGAGCAAGAAGGGACTGAATATCGTGGGCGTTCCCAAGACCATCGACAACGACCTCTCGATGACGGACTACACCTTCGGATTCCAGACGGCAGTGCAGATATGCACCGAGGCCATTGACAAGCTGAAGACCACCGCTGCCAGCCACAACCGCGTGTTCATCATGGAAGTGATGGGTAGAGACGCAGGCTGGATTGCCCTGCACAGCGCCATCGCCGGCGGCGCCGACGTGTGCGTGATTCCCGAGATACCCTACGACATCGAGAAGATAAAGGCCAAGATAGAGAGCTGCTACACCAAGCGCCGCGGCTACTGCATCATCGTGGTGGCAGAGGGCGCCAAGGGCAAGGACGGCCAGGTGGTGGGCACCCAGACCAACGAGGTGGGCTACCAGCACATCAAGCTGGGCGGCATCGCCGAGACCCTGGCTGCCGAACTGAAGGCCGCCGGCGTGGAGCAGGACATCCGCTGCACCATACTGGGCCACCTGCAGCGCGGAGGCACCCCGATAGCCTTCGACCGCGTGCTGGCCTCGGAGTTTGGCGTGAGGGCCATGGAGTTCGTGATGGAGGGCCGCTTCGGACAGATGGTGGCCTATCATCATCCCGACGTGGTGGGAGTGCCGCTGGAGGAGGCCGTAAGAGAGCAGAACCTGCTCAGCTCCGAGAGCCGACTGGTGCACACCGCCAAGGGACTTGGAATCGCGTTGGGAGACTGAAACCGATAATATATGGCCAGTACGCAAGAGTATATCGACTATGTGTGCGCCCAGCTCGAAGGAGCGGGATCCATCTTAGCCAAGAAGGCTTTCGGCGAATACCTCGTGTATGTAGACGAGAAGTGCGCAGTCATGGTGTGCGACAACATCTGCTATGTGAAGAAGTTGCCCGAACTGGACGAGCTGATGTCCGACGCCGAATGCGGATTTCCCTACGAAGGCGCCAAAGAGCACTACATACTCGACATCGACCACAAGAACCATGCCGTGAGGGTGGTCCGAGTGCTGGCAGAAGTGCTGCCCTATCCGAAAAAGAAAGGCACTTCGAAAAAGTCTGAAAAAAATAAATAAAAAATATATACAATGGAAAACAAGAAAATCAAGAGTGCGTTAATCTCTGTATTCTACAAGGACGGTCTCGACAAGATCGTGAAGGCTTTGGCCGCTCAGGGTGTGACTATCTACAGCACCGGCGGCACCTATAAATTCATTCAGGACCTCGGCGTAGAGGCCGTTACCGTGGAGTCGCTGACCGGCTACCCATCCATCCTTGGCGGCCGCGTGAAGACCCTTCACCCAAAAGTGTTTGGCGGCATTCTGGCACGCAGAGACATGTTCAGCGACGGAGAGCAGCTCAAGGAGTATGAGATTCCTGAGATCGACCTCGTGATCGTGGACCTCTACCCATTCGAGCAGACCGTGGCCAGCGATGCAGCAGAGCAGGATATCATCGAGAAGATCGACATCGGAGGTATCTCGCTTATCCGTGGCGCCGCCAAGAACTTCAAGGATGTGGTGATCGTTCCTTCAGTGGACCACTATGCTGAGTTCCTTCAGCTCTACACCGAGCAGAACGGCGAGCTGAGCCTCGAGCAGCGCAAGCGCTTCGCAGCATACGCCTTCAACGTAAGCAGCCACTACGACACCGCCATCTTCAACTATTTCAACCGCGAGCAGGGTATCGAGACCTTCAAGTATGAGTGCCGCGACCACAGCAGCCTGCGCTACGGCGAGAATCCCCACCAGAAAGGCACCTATTATGGCGACTTCGACGCCTGCTTCGAGAAACTCAACGGCAAAGAGGTATCATACAATAATATTATAGACATCGACGCTGCCTGCCAGCTGATCGACGACTTTGAGGACACAACCTTCGCCATCCTCAAGCACAACAACGCCTGCGGCCTTGCTACTCGCAGCAGCCTGCTCGACGCTTGGAAGGACGCCCTCGCCGGCGACCCAGTCAGCGCATTCGGCGGCATTCTGGTATGCAACCGCAAGGTTACCAAGGAGGTGGCAGAGGAGATGCACAAGATCTTCTTCGAGGTGTGCATCGCCCCAGAATACGACGAGGAAGCACTCGCCATCCTGCGCGGCAAGAAGAACCGCATCATCCTGCGCCGCAAGGAGTTCAAGATGCACGACAAGGTGTTCCGCTCGGTGCTCAACGGCGTGCTCGTTCAGGACAAGAACACCGTGGTGCCCACCGCAGAGGACTGCCTCAAGAGCGTGACCAGCACCCCAATCAGCCAGGAAGTGGCAGAGGACCTCGCCTTTGCAACCATCCTCGTGAAGCATACCAAGAGCAACGCCATCGTGCTGGCTAAGAACCGTCAGCTGCTTGCCAGCGGTACCGGTCAGACCAGCCGCGTAGACTCACTGCGCCAGGCCATCGCTAAGGCACAGAGCTTCGGCTTCGACCTCAACGGCGCTGTGATGTCGAGCGACGCCTTCTTCCCATTCCCAGACTGCGTTGAGATTGCCCACGAGGCAGGCATCACCGCAGTGGTACACCCCGGCGGCTCCATCCACGACCAGGATTCCATCGACTATTGCGAGAAGAACGGCATGGCCATGGCTATCACCGGCAAGCGCCACTTCAAACACTAATCGAAGAAAGAGAGAAAAAAAGTTTTTTTGTTAAAAAAACGTACTTTTTGAAACAAAAGTTATAAAGTTGCGTATTATAAAGGCGAAAAAATACATTAAAAAAGTAATAATAAAGTATAGAGTAAGCGAAAATGGGACTACTTTCGTTTTTTAACAAAGAAGTTGCAATGGACTTGGGTACCGCCAACTCCATCGTAATATATAATGACCAGGTTGTGATCGACGAGCCCTCCATCGTGGCCGTAGACCGCACACAGAATAAGATCATCGCTGTTGGCAACACCGCCAAGCAGATGGACGGAAAGAATAGCCGCAATATCGAGACTATTCGTCCGCTTCGTGGCGGCGTTATCGCCGACTTCGAGATGGCTCAGCACCTTATCCGCGAGCTGATCGGCATGACCAACGTGAGCCGCTCATTCATGCCTCCATCGCTGAGAATGGTGATCTGCATTCCTTCAGGCATCACCAATGTGGAGGAGCGTGCCGTTCGTGAGAGCGCCGAGCAGGCTGGTGCTAAGGAAATCCGTATGATTCATGAGCCTATGGCTGCCGCTATCGGTATCGGTATCGACGTGCTCGAACCAGAAGGCCACATGATTGTGGATATCGGAGGCGGTACTGCAGAAATCGCAGTGATCTCTCTCGGCGGCATCGTGTGCAACAATTCCATCAAGGTGGCCGGCGATGAGTTCAACGCCAACGTAATGGAGTATATGCGCAAGCAGCACAATATGTTCATTGGTGAGCGCACTGCCGAGCGCGTGAAGATCAATGTAGGTGCCGCAGTTTCTGACCTGGCAGATCCTCCAGCAGACTATCCAACCCTTGGCCGCGATATGATGACCGGTCTTCCAAAGGAAATCTCGGTGAACTACAAGGAGATCGCCCATGCACTCGACAAGTCGATTGCCCGCATCGAGCAGGCCATCCTCGACACCCTGAGCAACACTCCTCCAGAGCTGGCTGCCGATATCTACAAGTCGGGTATCTATCTGGCTGGCGGCGGTTCGCTGCTGCGCGGTCTCGACCAGCGTATCTCAAGCAAGACCAAGCTGCAGGTGCATATTGCCGACGACCCATTGCGCGCAGTAGCACGCGGCACCGGCATCGCACTGAAGAACTTCAACAAGTTCCAGTTCCTCATCAAGTAAAGCGTTTAATTGGTGTTATAAAAAAAGTTAGAGGCTTCCCATCGGAAGCCTCTTCTTTATTTATCTACCCCTTCCTTATTTCCCTTTCATCTGTCATTCATGGTAGCAATCTCGCGGATGACTTTCTCCATCTTGGCCTTGATGGCGCTTTCGGAACAGTCGTAGCCGTTGCAGATGATGCAGAAGCAGAGGGTTTGGTTGTCGGCATTGGTGATATATCCGGCGTAGGATTTGATGCCGCTCATGGTGCCGCTCTTGATGGATACTTCGATGTTCTTGTCGAGACCGGGGAGCATGTTGCGGGCTGTTCCGCTTTCGCCAACGCGCGAGAGGGAGGTGACGAAGTCACGGTAGAAGCCGGAATGGTAGATTCGGGTGAGGGTCTGGCACATGAAGTCGGTGGTGGTGCGGTTGGCGCGGGAGAGTCCGCTTCCATCCACAACACGAATTCCTTCGGGCTTAAGGCTGCGGCTGTCGAAGAACTTTTGGATAGACTTCACGCCGTTGTCGAAAGTGCCGAGTCCGTAGTTCTGATAGCCCAGGTATTTGAAGATACATTCGGCATACATGTTGTTGCTTGTCTGGTTGGTGTATTGGGCAATCACGTAGTAGGTGTTGGAATAGTAGGCCAGTATGCTCTTAAGTTCTGCCGGTTTGTTGGTGGCCATGGTGGCGCTATTGGATACCGAGATTCCGTGGGTTCTTAGATATGTGGAGAAGAGTTCGGCGCAGGTCTCGGCGGGCTTGGGGAGGGCGCCTCTTACGGGGAAGTCGCTCTTGCCAAGAGGCACGGTGCCGTGGTAGTGGCGCATGGGGTTGTTGGGGTCGCCGTAGATGGTCACCTGGTCGCCTGAATTCTCGGGTCCGGTGGTGACGGCGTTCTGGTTGAGGATGTTGATATTCTTAGGCGACACCTTGTCGATGGTGGCAGGATAGCCCACCTTCTTGCCGGCATTGAAGTAGGCGAAGTACATATTCTCGTGGAAGTTGAGACCCGAAACGCCGCAGGCATAATAGTTTCCAATATCGCCCCACTGCCAGGTGTTGTTGAGCAGCTGGTTGTCGAAGATGCCGGCATCGTAGCAGATACGGCCGTCTACGCCCTTGATGCCCAGTTTTGTCATGGCCAGCATCCAGTTGGCAAAGAGGCTGTCGGGCTGGGTCTGCTTGTAGCGGTAGGATCCCAAGAGGGGGTCGCCGCCGCCGGTGATATAGATGTTGCCATGAAGCACGCCCTTGGCGTCAATCTCGCCAGAATAGTCCAAGGAGGTCTTGAAGCGGAAGCTGCTGCCCAGCTGGTCGAAACCTGCTGCAGTAGTGTATATCTTGTTGATGGATGCAGGGATGAGGCTGCGCTGCGACTCCGATTCGTAGGCTAGGGCGTCGGTGGTTATGTTGTAGACGCTGATCGAGAGCGATGCGTGCTTGAGGCTGGCATCCGAGCGCATCTCTTCTATCAGTTTGTTGAGGTTTGCGGTGTTTTGTGCTTGCGAGGCCAGGCATAGAAGGGTGCTGGCAAGTATGGGCAGAATCTTTTTTATTGTCATAGGGTCTGGTTTATTTCTTCGATTCGGTCAAGTACGTTGGCGCGTCCGTATTTGCTGACGCTTGAGGTTAGAATCATTTCGGGCAGTTCGTCCCAAGTCTCCGCGAGGGCTTTCTTGAAGGCGTTGACGTGGGCGGCCACCTCGCGCTGGGTCTGCTTGTCTATCTTGGTGAAGATGATGATGAGCGGAATGCCGTTCTCGCCCAGGAAGTTGATGAACTCGAGGTCGATCTTCTGCGGCTCTATTCGGGAGTCGATAAGCACAAACATGCTGATCAGCTGCTCGCGCTTGATGCAGTAGTCTTGAATCATTTTCTGCCATTTGGCGCGCGAGTCTTTCGACACGCGTGCGTAGCCGTATCCGGGAAGGTCCACGAGATACCACTCCTTATTGATCAAGAAATGGTTGATGAGCTGGGTCTTGCCGGGACGCACGCTGGTCTTGGCAAGGCCCTTGTTGTTGGTGAGCATATTGATGAGCGACGACTTCCCCACATTGCTGCGGCCGATGAAGGCATATTCGGGCAGTCCGTCTGTGGGGCACTTGCGGTAGTCGCTGTTGCTGATTACGAATTCGGCACTCTTTACTTCCATAAGGCGATCGGTCTAGTGTGTTCTTTGGTTGTTGTCGAGGCGCTGTTCCAGGCGCTGCTCTCTTCTCCTGATGCGGGCCAGTCGGCGCAAGGTGCGCAGGTCTTCGCGCTCTTTTTCGGTCAGTTTCGATTTCCACCAGGGCAGGTTCTTCATGTTGATGCGGAACAGCTTGAGGCGGTCGAAGCGGCGGTTCTTCACCACATAGGACTCAATGTAGCGGGCGCGCTTTTCGGGAATGATGTCGCGCAGGGTCACCATGATGCCCGTCTCGTCGGTCTGGCCGAAGTCGGGGTTCTTGCAGGTGCCGA
>JAKSMS010000071.1 GCA_024400415.1 Bacteroidales bacterium
TGAGTCCGCCCGTTTCGAGGCGGCAGCAGAGTTCCACACGCTGGGCCCCGCCCTTCACGGCATTGTGCACCGACTGAAGCGATGCGGTACAGATCTCGATATTCATAGTCTCTTATTTTTTTGCAAAGATACGAAAAATCCCTCAATGAGGGAAGATTTTATTCATTTTCATCCCTCAATGAGGGAGATTTATCATTCAACCGAGTTCTTCAAATAGTAAGAATCATAAGATTCATGCGCCATAGCGTCCCACCGCCTAAAGCAAATCCAGAGGCCGACGATTGTCCAGGGCTCTTTGTCGGAGTTGACCGCCAGATAGGCCGGAGAAAAGCGCCAGTTATGCCGCGGCAAGGTTTTAGACTGACTTTTTTCATATCGCTTTGCTGCTAGATCTTGTAGACAAGTCTGACTCTATAGTTGCGACCCATCATGGGGTACGACTTCACCACCTCGTACTGCACGTCGAAGAGGTTGTTGATCTGGAATGAGAGATCGACTTCTCCCACTAGGCGCTGGTCCCTTCTGAGTTTGAAACTTCGGCCCAAGGATAGTCCTTGATCAACATAGCCCTCGACTAGGTTGTTTGGCGTGTTCTGGCCTAGCCGATATCGGTCGCCGACCACCATTACGGAATAACCTGCATTGACCCATGGATTCTTCCAATATAGCCTAAGGCCGCCGCTATGACGCGGGGTATAGGGAATCTGCTGGTTATAGGTCTTATCGAGCGGATCGGTCATGTCGCGCGCATCCTGAAAGGTATAGTTTCCATTGATACTGAGCCCCTGCGATTCTGGAAGCAGCCCGTCCAAATCTATATCGGCATTGACATCCAAACCCTTGATTTCTACCTTGCCCAGATTGATCATACTCCAAAGGAAGAGGTTCTGTGTAGGGATAGCCACCAGTTTGTCGGTCACTCGATTATAGTAGCCGTCGAGCGTGACTCGGACCTGCGCCTTATCGAAATAGCCCGAATAGGTAAGGCCCACATTGTTTTGCAAAGCCTTTTCCGGACGCAGATCTTTGGCTATTGTGAAATAATAGAGTTCATTGAAGGTTGGCACGCGATAGTTCTCCTTGAAGAAATATCTGACCCGAAGGCGATGACGGATACTCACACTATCTTGTTTGTCTATCGCCAGATAAGAAGCACTGAAATAGGGAGATACCTTCTGATAATGATTGCCCGACTCGTTATTGTCCTTCATCAAGGTTGCCAGGAGATTAGCGTTGGAACTAAGACGCTTATTTGTATAATTGACTGCAACCACGTTCAACGTGGAAAGACGGTCTACCCGACTGTCATGATTAAGATTTGATTGCAGTCGGTTCAAAGCCTCGTCGGTAGCAAAAGAGGCAGCAAGATGCCTATTGAACGAATACAGCAAAGTGCTGCTCAGATAATACTCTTGCTGGTGGTACTCGTTGTGGAGCAAACCTCCACTGCCGTTGGCGGCGGTGTCTTCATAAATGCAGTCGGACTTGAAGGCCTTGCCAATTACCTGCAGGCGCAGCTTGTTATCGAAAGACTGGAACTGATACTTCAACTGGCCAAAGAGGGCGTCATCGTCGGTATGCTCTGAGGCCTTTATATAATAGAATATAGCGGGGCCTGGCAGGTTGTGATGCGACTGATTATAATGTATCTTGGCAGCAAACCGGCCACGCATCCCGGCAAACCAGAATGCCGAGCCCGAAAGGGTAGCCATCTCAACCTCAGAATTCTTGCGATATTCCACAGAGCTGCTATCCTGTCCACCCAAGGTGTAATACATCGTGAAGGGATAATCGCCCCTGGACATCATATAGTTGCCCCAAAAGGAGAGCATCAGGTTCTGCCCTACCCTATGGTCGAACTGCACTGTCGGCGACAGATAGCCGAAGCTGCCGCCCTCCAAGGCAATCTTGGCTCCGTTGAATGAGGGCCTTGTCGTCTCAATATTCACCACGCTGCCTGCTGCAAAGCCGCGGGCCGTTTGAAAGATATCGCCTGCCTGACCTTGATAGAGCCCCACATAGGCGGAGTTGCCCACCAGGTAGCGGCTCAGGTCTATCTGCCCATTCTGGCAGTCGGTAACCGCAACGCCATCGATAGTAAGCGTGCTGAACTGGCTGCCCAGGCCGCGGGCGCTTACGGTCTTCACGCCGCCAACGCCGCCATAATCCTTGATCGTTATGCCTGCCATCGTTTCCAACACATCGGTCACCTGCGTAGCCATAATCTGCTCCATCTTCTCTGGAGTGGCTATCTGGGTAGGTGCGGGAGTGGCCATCGTGGAGGGTATTTTCTGCGAACTGATCTCCACCTCACCCAGCAGGGACTTGGTCTTCACCGTATCTTGGCTCTGGGCCAAGAGCACAGCAGGCCACAAGGTGGCGAACAGCAGCAATAGATAGAGACGATTCTTCATTTCCGATTCGACAAAAACAAGGGCGAAAGGCCCCACAAGACCTTCGCCCTTGATGGTTTCTATATTGTATTATTTCTGGCGGTTGGCCAGGATGGCTGCCTGGGCCGATGCCAGACGTGCGAGTGGCACGCGGAATGGGCTGCAGCTTACGTAGTTGAGACCCGTTTGGTAGAAGAACTCTACAGAGGTTGGGTCGCCACCATGCTCGCCACAAACGCCACACTTGAGGTTCTCGCGAGTCTCGCGGCCACGCTCCACACCCATCTTCACCAGCTGGCCTACGCCCTTCTGGTCGATGGTGTTGAATGGGTCGGCCTTGAGGATCTTCTCTTCCACATAGGTGTGTACGATGGAGTTCACGTCGTCGCGGCTGAAGCCGAAGGTCATCTGGGTGAGGTCGTTGGTGCCGAAGCTGAAGAACTCGGCCACCTCGGCGATGCGGTTGGCCATCAGGGCGGCACGCGGAATCTCGATCATGGTGCCGTACATATAGCTGATATATACGTGGAACTTCTCCTGCACCTCTGCCTTCACGCGGTCGGCCAGCATCTTCTGGTGCTCGAGCTCGTGAACGTTGATGGTGAGAGGCACCATGATTTCCAGCTTGGGATGATAGCCCTCGGTGAGCAGCTCGGCAGTGGCGGTGAAGAGTGCACGGAACTGGGTCTCGGTGATCTCGGGATAGATGATGCCCAGGCGCACGCCGCGCATACCCATCATGGGGTTCACCTCGTGGAGTGCCTCAACGCGCTCCTGGAGTTCCTTGAAGTCCATGCCGCGCTCCTTGGCCACCTCGCGCTGCTTCTTCTCGTTCTGAGGAACGAACTCGTGCAGTGGAGGATCCATGAGGCGGAAGGTGAGAGGTTTGCCGTCCATCACCTTGAGGGTGGCCTTGGCGCTCTCTTTGATATAGGGTTCGAGCTCCTTCAGGGCCTGCTTGCGGACCTTAGGAGTATCGGAGAGGATCATGTTGCGGAGCTTTTCGAGAGGCTTCTCGCTGTTCTTGCCGTAGAACATATGCTCGATGCGGAACAGGCCGATGCCCTCGGCGCCGAAGTCGATGGCCTTCTGGGCGTCCTCGGGGTTGTCGGCATTGGCGCGCACGCCCATGGTGCGATACTTGTCCACGATGTTCATGAAGTAGAGGAATCGTGGGTTGGCGGTGGCGTCCACCATGTTGATCATGCCCTCATAGACCCAGCCCTTGGTGCCGTTGAGCGAGAGGAGGTCGCCCTCGCCATAGCTCTTGCCGGCGATGGTGAGCTTCTTGCCCTCGGCGTCGATCTGGAGCTCTTCGCATCCCACGATGCAGCACTTGCCCCAGCCGCGGGCCACAAGTGCGGCATGCGAGGTCATGCCTCCGCGAGCGGTAAGGATACCGTCGGCAGCGCGCATGCCTTCTACGTCCTCGGGGTTGGTCTCCTCACGCACGAGGATGCATGGGATCTTATGTGCGTGGAATTCCTTGGCCTTTTCAACAGTGAAGGCGATATATCCTACAGCGCCGCCAGGACCTGCGGGCAGACCCTTGGCAATGGGTTTGCGCTTCTTTTCGTCGTTGATGTCGAGGATGGGGTGCAGCAGCTCGTCGAGCTGTGCGGGCGATATGCGCATCACCACGTCTTCTTCGGCGATGAGGCCCTCATTGTACATCTCGGCAGCCATGGTGAGTGCGGCCACGCCGGTACGCTTGCCCACGCGGCACTGGAGCATGAAGAGCTTGCCGTCCTGGATGGTGAACTCGATGTCGAGCATGTCGTGGTAGTTCTTCTCGAGAATCTGGCGGATGTCGCAGAGTTCGGCGTAGATGTTTGGCATCAGCTCCTGCATCGACTGCATGTGGCGGTTCTGGTCGTTCTTGGTCTCATCGTTGAGGGGGTTGGGGGTACGGATACCTGCCACCACATCTTCGCCCTGGGCGTTGATGAGCCATTCGCCGTAGAACTTGTTCTCGCCGGTGGCGGGGTTGCGGGTGAAGGCCACGCCGGTAGCCGACTGGTCGCCCATGTTGCCGAACACCATGGCCTGGCAGTTCACGGCGGTGCCCCAGTCGTCGGGGATGCCCTCTATGAGGCGGTAGCTTACAGCCTTGCGGCCGTTCCATGACTTGAATACGGCCTTGATGCCGCCCACGAGCTGCTGCTTGGCGTCGTCGGGGAACTCCACGCCGAGCACCTCTTTCACCTTGGCCTTAAAGTCCTCGGAGAGCTGCATCAGATCCTCAGCGGTGAGGTCGGTGTCGCTCTTATAGCCGTGGCTGGCCTTATAGGTGTCGAGCATGTCGTCGAGCTGCTTGCGGATGCCCTTGCCGTCGTCGGGCTCGATGCCCTCGCTCTTCTCCATCACCACATCGGCATACATCATGATGAGTCGGCGGTAGGAGTCGTAAACGAAACGTGGGTTGCCC
The DNA here is from genome assembly GCA_024400415.1 of Bacteroidales bacterium. GTDB lineage: Bacteria > Bacteroidota > Bacteroidia > Bacteroidales > P3 > Colimorpha. The sequence goes on from JAKSMS010000071.1 coordinate 4,822, forward strand.
GAGCGCTTGATCATGCCGGGGATAGTCTTGCTGGAGAGGCCGATATTGAGCACCGTGTCCATCATGCCGGGCATCGAGGTGCGGGCACCGGAGCGGCAGCTGATGAGCAGCGGGTTCTCAGGATCGTCGTATTTCATGCCCATGAGGGCTTCTACGTTCTTCATGCCTGCCCACACCTCGTCCATGAGGCCCTCGGGCAGTTCGCAACCGTGGTCGTAGTAGGCGGTGCAGCATTCGGTAGTGATGGTGAGTCCGGCAGGCACGGGGAGACCCAACAGACACATCTCTGCCAGGTTGGCGCCCTTGCCGCCAAGGAGGTTCTTCATGTCAGCGCGACCTTCAGCGGTCTTACCTCCAAAAGTGTAAACATACTTAGTCATATTCTCTATCTATTTGTACAATTTTTACTTTCGTTGATGATTATTTATTCCGAGGCTTTTTCAGCAGCGGCGGCCGGTTTCTCTTCCGACCCCATGCGCTGGCTCCTCACGTCCTGAATCGACTTGAATCGCTTCTGGCGCTGCTGCCACCGCTCGCGGGCATACTGCTGCATGTCGGTCACCTCGTCGTATTCGTCTATGATCTCCAGTCCGAAGATGGTCTCAATGATGTCTTCCATGGTCAGGATTCCCTGGAAGCAGCCGTACTCGTCGATGATCAGGCCTATCTGGCTCTTCTGCTTGAGCAACGACTCCCAGATGTCGCTGATCGACATCTCCTCGTTGAAGAAGGGGATGTCTCTTCTGATCTCGCCCAGCGTGGTGTCGAACTTGTCCTCGGCCAGCAGTTCCAAGGCCTCGGTCTTGAGGATGTAGCCGGTGATGTACTCGGGGTCGTCGCTATAGACCGGTATTCTCGAGAAGTGCGAGCACTCCTCCTCTTCATAGAAATCCTTCAGCGTCATGCTCTCAGGTGCCACGGCGGCCACCACGCGCGGAGTCATCACGTCGAAGGCCTTGATGTTGTCCAGCTTGATCACGTTTTGGATGATCTTGTTCTCGTCCTCGTCAATCACACCCTCGTCTTCTCCCACGTCGGCCAGCGCTGCCACCTCTTCGCGGCTCACGGCAGCCTCCTCCTCGT
>JAKSMS010000072.1 GCA_024400415.1 Bacteroidales bacterium
CGACTCAAAGTTCACCAGACCGTTTGCAATGGCGTAGATGGTGAGGCCTGCCGAACTATGGATCTGCAGTTTTCGGGCAATGTTGCGGCGATGGGTTATCACCGTGTTGACGGAGATACAGAGATGATCTGCGATCGCTTTGTTGCTCATGCCCTGCACTACGCAACGGATTACGTCCTTCTCGCGGTCGGAGATGGCCTCTGCGCTGTTCTCCGTCTCAACGTTGGCAAAGGCAGAGATGGCACTCGACAGGCGCTCCTGCTTCAGGTTCTGCTCCATGTGAGTGATCACGGGTACAAAAATGCTGTCCTCCACCTCCTGGTGATTGGTCAGCCACTGCTCGTTGTTATATATAAGGTAGAGGGCCGACGTAAGTTTGTTGCTGTTGTTCGAGTCGGCAGGCAGGTATTTGATGATGAGGCTCTTCAACTCCTTGAGGCTCTTGTCGGCATCGGCATGCTGCTTAGAGAAGAGTTCGATGCTGTAGTTAGTCGAAGTCTCGCCTTGCATCAGGCGCTCCACGTAGGGAAACAGCATCCGCTCTTCGTAGTGCATGTGTCGACGTATCTCGCGAGCATAGTCATCGTACAGTTTCAGTATCAGGCGCCCCACCTCGTCGCTGGTGTTGATGCTCTCTGCCAACTGGCGGCGCACAAAGGGCAGCTGATAGTCGAGGTAGTAGCGATGGCAGGCTTCAAGATAATGTAGCAGCGTGGCTGCGGACAGCGATTCCACATTCGTGGTTGTGGCCCCGTTGATGGTAAGGTTCACCACTGCCAAAAAAGTGGTAGTATCCACGTGGTTGCTCGCGCAGGTTTCCTCCACCGTTTTGTCGCAAAACCCCAGAGGAATGCCGAATGCGGAGAGAGATTGCAGAATGTTATAGTTGTCACGAATAAGATTAATCATCTTATCGCCAGCTTCATACATCTTTATTGCTTTCATAAGTATTACCTAATTTCGTGGTGCAAAAATACTACTATTATTAGGAACCGACAATACCTAAAAATGATGATTGTTAAATTTATGACAGGGCGACAGATTGCCTGAACTATGGTCAGCGTCTGAAATGGAGCTAAAGCTTTCAACAATCTGTTGCTCAATTTGTTAATTGCTAACTCGCGGAATTAAAGTTAATGTGGATGGAGAAAGGCCGAAAAGTGACAAAAAAAAGGGAAACTATATACGTGTTGGCACAAGAGCGAGTCAAAAAAAATCGCGGCCGAGATTCCGAGTGGGATGCCAAAAACGTCAAAAATGAGGTGTCAAAAATGGCGTTCAAAACCCTCTTTTTCGGACTCAAAAACTTCAAAAGCGGAATCGCAAGGCCGATTACTCGATGAAATCAGCCCCAAAAAACCTATCATGGCGATCACTCATGAACATCAAAAATCATAAAGCGTCCATTATCACCCTCATCCGCCTTGCCTTGCAGCGCATCATACAGATGCTTGTCCCACTCCGCAGCGCCAGCTCTGCCATACAGGAGAAGATCTGCTGCCGCTCAGCGCAGCACCAGGCCATCAAGAAGGCTTCTGCACTGACCTTCCTAAGAGTAATCTCCGTGTTTTCTCCGACTAATCTCCGAGTCAACTCCAATGAATTAAGACACAAAAAAGCCAGCCTTAGCATGGCAATAGACCTCAGTTACGGCTCGCCGCCATGATAATAAGACGCGTAATCCTGCAGTCGAATCAATAGAGATTCAAGAGTACTTTGACATACTGAAATGAGAGGATATGATGCTGGGTGGAATAGCACTTCCCGAGCGGGGCTGAGGATGGTCGGCCTGCAAAATTATCGGAGGCTGGGCAATATATGTGGGGGGAGCGGCGTTATGGGGGCATGAAGATTGCTGAAATCATTAACTATCTAGACTATGAGTTCCATCCGGAATACCAGGAGGACTATGACAATGCCGGATTCCTGCTGGGCGACCCTATGGCTGAGGCTACGGGTGCGCTGGTGGCCATCGACCTGACCGAGGCTGTGGCAGAGGAGGCTATCGCTAACGGACTGAACCTGATAGTGACTCACCACCCGATGATATTCGGCGGGGTGAAGCGCATCACTACGCAAAACGCCTTGGGCAGGATGATTACCCGCCTGATCAAGCACGACATATGCGTGTATGCCGCCCATACGAACCTGGACAACATAAAGAACGGAGTGAACGGCATACTGGCCGAGAAGCTGGGCCTTAAGGACTGCCAGATACTGAAGCCGATGGAGGGCCTGCACGACAAGAACGTGGGCGCGGGCATGATAGGCAGGCTGGAAAGGGCGATGGACACGGAGGCCTTTCTGCAACATGTGAAGGAGGTGCTGAAGGTGGAGCGGCTGAGGTGCAGCCCTATCTGCCGAGAGACGGTGGAGCGGGTGGCTATCTGCGGCGGCGCGGGCAGCTTTCTGATAGGCGACGCGATGAAGATGAGGGCCGACGTGCTGCTGACGGCAGACATGAAATACCACGACTTCCAGCGGGCCGAGGGACGCATCGTGCTGTGTGACGCTGGGCACTATGAGACGGAACAATTTGCAAAAGAGATAATTTATTCCGCCATATCGAAAAAATTTCGTAACTTTGCGTGTCGGATTTCGGATGAGGGCAACGCCTACATCCGCCTTATATGATTGAACAATAATATAATATATAATAATATGGCAAAAAAAGCTGCTAACAAAAACGAAGAAGTCGTAGAGCAAAACAACCAGAATGTTGAGATTAAGAGAGCCTTCGATGTGGACCCGATCATCGAAAAAAGACTGATAGCCCTCTACTCGCTGCAGCTGGTGGACTCAAAGATTGACGAGATTAAGATTATCAAGGGCGAGCTGCCTGAGGCTATCCGAGACCTGGAGGACGAGATCATGGGTCTGCAGACTCGCGTGGAGAACTTCAACAACACCATAGACGAGAGCACCAAGGCTATCAACGTGCTGAAAGAGGAGATCCTGCAGCACGAGGCCCAGATAAAGAAATACGAGAAGCAGCAGGAAAACGTGCGTAACAACCGCGAATATGAATCATTGAGCAAAGAGATCGAATATCAGAACCTCGAAATCCAGCTTTGCGAGCGCAAGACCAAGGAGGCTAACGCCAAGATCAGCGACGCCAAGGAAAGAATCGAGGCATCGACCCTGCTGATGCAGAACCGCCAGAACGACCTCGACCACAAGAAGAGCGAGCTGGACGGCATCATGTCGGAATACGAGGAGCAGGAATCGAAACTGAACTCCAAGTCGCTTGAGCAGGAGCAGTTCATCGAGGAGCGCTACCTGACCGCCTACAAGCGCATCCGCAACGCTGCCCGCAACGGCCTTGCCGTGGTGCCTATAGACCGCGATGCCTGCGGCGGCTGCTACAGCTCAATCCCACCTCAGCGCCAGATGGAGATTAGAATGAAGAAGAAGGTGATCGTATGCGAGCACTGCGGCCGTATACTGGTTGACAACGAAATCGTGGACAGAGCCCAGGAGCAGGTGCAGGAACTGGTAAAATAGGATGTAGGACACTTGCTTTATACCATACACATTAATCTTTAAACCTAAAATAAAATGGTACATTATATTTCTTCAGAGCGACTCACTCTTGAAAGAGTCAACGAAATCATCACCAACAAAATGACCATCGCCCTCAGCGATGACGCCATAGCACGCATCGAGAAGTGCCGCAACTACCTCGACAACAAGATGGAGACCCAGAAGGAGCCTATCTACGGCGTTACTACCGGATTCGGCAGCCTGTGCAACATCTCTATCAGCAAGGAGCAGCTGAGCCAGCTGCAGAAGAACCTCGTGATGAGCCACGCCTGCGGCGTAGGCGACGAGGTGCCACAGGAGGTAGTGAAGCTGATGCTCCTCTTGAAGGTGCAGAACTTCGCAGCCGGATACAGCGGAGTGCAGCTCGTGACCGCCCAGCGCCTTGTTGACTGCTTCAACAACGACGTGCTGCCAGTAGTCTACCAGCAGGGCTCTCTCGGCGCCAGCGGCGACCTCTGCCCTCTCGCCAACCTTATGCTCCCATCGGTGCTCGGCATGGGCGACGTATACTACAAGGGCCGCAAGTGCGACGTAATGGAAGTATACGCTGAGAAGGGCTGGCAGCCTATCGAGCTCCACAGCAAAGAGGGTCTTGCCCTGCTCAACGGCACCCAGTTCATGAGCGCCTACGGCACCTGGAGCATCCTCAAGGCACAGCGCCTCAGCAAGCAGGCCGACATGATACTCAGCCTGAGCCTCGACGCCTTCGACGGCCGCATCGAGCCTTTCTATGAGAGCCTCCACATGGTTCGCCCACACAAAGGCCAGCTCGAGACCGCCAAGAACGTTCGCACCTATGTAGAGGGCAGCGAGATCATCAAGCGCCACAAGGAGCACGTTCAGGACCCATACAGCTTCCGCTGCGCTCCACAGGTGCACGGTGCCGCTAAGGACACCATCGCCTACGTGGCTTCCGTGATCGAGACCGAAATCAACTCTACTACCGACAACCCAATCGTGCTCCCAGACGAGGACATGGTAATCTCTGGCGGCCACTTCCACGGCGAGCCTATGGCCATGGTGCTCGACTTCCTCGCTATCGCAGTAGCCGAACTCGGCAGCATCTCTGAGCGCCGTACCTACCAGCTGATCGACGCCAAGCGCGGCCTGCCAAGCTTCCTCGTGGCCAAGCCTGGCCTGAACAGCGGCTTCATGATCCCACAGTATGCTGCAGCCAGCATCGTAAGCCAGAGCAAGCAGCTCTGCACCCCATGCAGCGTAGACAGCATCCCATCAAGCCAGAACCAGGAAGACCTCGTGTCGATGGGCGGCAACGCAGCCACCAAGTGCTACAAGGTGATGGAGAACACCGAGCGCGTGCTCGCTATCGAGATCTTCAACGCCGCTCAGGCTCTCGAGTTCCGTCGTCCGCTGAAGAGCAGCCCATTCATCGAGGGTATGGTTGCCGAATACCGCAAGGTTGTGAACTTCGTAGACATCGACCAGATCATGTACAAGCTCATCCACAAGAGCGTGAAGTTCCTCCAGGATATGGTTATCGAATAATCGACTATCAGACACTGATAATAAAAAAGCCTCGCAGAATGCTGCGGGGCTTTTATCTTTCGGATGAGCGACTACTAAGAGCCACCTTCTACCACATGGCTAGGATATCCGCCATCCGGAATCGGCGAGAGCAGACAACAGAATCGTCTTGATAAAGCACTAATTCAAAATCGGAGGACTCGCCTTCAGACAAGTCGCGCTCCATCACCTTCAGGGAAATGGCCAGCTCCTTAGAGTCCACAAAGATACCCAGGGCTACGCTTTTGTCCTTGGTGCAGGAACCGATATCCTCGGCAAGATGCACCATAGAATCGGGATCGACGGTGGAGATAAAGTGATCATGCACCATATCGGAGATAAGCTGGTGGACATCGGGTTTTAGTTCGGGCATTTCGGGAAGCATGTCGAGCGTGCTTTCCACCAATCCGGTAAGCCTTAATGTGAAGATTGCAAAATCATGTCGGGTTGTACGCTTCATAATCGAATAATGTTGTTAGTTGTTAGCG
>JAKSMS010000073.1 GCA_024400415.1 Bacteroidales bacterium
CCACAAGAAACGGCAACGAAGACTACCTGTGGATAGTAGACCCGCTCGACGGCACAACCAACTACATACACGGATTCCACACCACCTGCGTGAGCATCGGATTGAGCCATCGCGGAGAAATGGTGCTGGGCGTGGTGTACGAGCTGTGGGCACAGGAATGCTACTCCGCCTCGAAGGACGAAGAAGGAGCCTTCCTCAACGGCAAAAGAATACACGTGTCGGAGGCCGCCACAATGAACGACTCGCTCATAGCCACGGGATTCCCCTACACTAACTTCAGCAAGATGAGCGAATACATGCAGTACCTGGAATGGACAATGCGCCACACCCACGGCGTGCGCCGTTTCGGTTCGGCAGCCGCGGACCTCGTATATGTGGCATGCGGCCGTGTGGACGGATTCTTCGAATACGGACTCAAGCCCTACGACGTGGCTGCAGGCGCCTTCATCGTGGAGAAAGCCGGCGGACACGTATGCGACTTCAGCGGCGGCAGCGACTGGCTCTTCGGCGCCACCATCGTAGCCTCAAACAGCATAATTGCAAAAGAATTTGCAGCATCAATCCAAGAACATAACCTATAAAATAACCTATAACAATATGAAAAAGACACTTATCTCTCTCGGCCTTGTGATGGCCATGGCAGCTTGCAACAATGCCAACAATACCATTGAAACCGCCGACACTATCGCAGTAGAAACCGCTCAGACTATCGACATCAGCGGCCATTGGAACATCATGAAAGCCATGAACCAGACCACCGAAGCTGGCGAAACGGCACCATTCATCGAGTTCAATGCCGACGGCGAAATGAACGGCAACACCAGCGTAAACCTCTTCTCCAGCAGCTACACCCTCGACGGCAGCAGCCTCACCTTTGGCGACATCGCCATGACCAAACGTATGGGCGCCAGCATGGAGGTAGAAGACGCCGTGATTCAGGCACTCAACGCTGTAGCCAGCATTGCCACAGCCGACAACCAGGCCTATGTGATGAACGCCAACAACGACACCATCATGGTGCTGGCCAAAGAGCAGTAACATACATCACCACCCACCACAAAAAAACAGCCGCCAGGATGGGATACCCGGCGACTGCTAGAAACAAAAGTGTATGAGAATGGTGGGAATTGTCGCTATTCTTCCTTAAGCTCGGTCTTCCAGAGACCGTGAAGATTGCAGTAGGAATAGATAGCCCTGGGAGTAGAGCGGATGGCAAAGCAGGCATGCGGACCGCCGTCAGGCTTCAGCCTCACGACCTGAACGCCCCGCTCCGTCTCCAGAGCAATAAAATCAAGATGGTGCTCAGGCGTCATAGGATGCTCAGTAGAGCCCACTTGCACCTTCATAGAACATTTCGACCGGTCGGCCACCACAGGCAGATGCTTCTCGTGGCTGGCATCCACTAGATTAGCATGCAGCTCCTGCATCGGCTCTCCACAACAGCTAGGCGTAACGCCCGAATCAACAATTTTTACAACAATGTTGCCGCAACTGCGACAGCGATAAAATCTGACTTCCATAACTTGCATTTTTGAGTTTTGATTGACGCTGCAAAATTACAACGATTGCTCCCGTTCGACAAAATCGAATCTCCCTATTTCGTCATCGATAAAATAAATCGACTAATTTCTTTATCATTTAAGAAAAATATCGTAATTTTGCAAAATTAAAACAATAAACATCAAACACTATGACACTACAACAATTGGAATATGTGATAGCCGTAGCTGACCACGGCCACTTCACAAAGGCTGCAGAGGCCTGCCAGATTACCCAGTCCACGCTCAGTTCCATGCTCCGCAAGCTAGAGGAAGAACTAGACATGGAAATATTCGACCGTTCCTCCCATCCTGTCAGGCCCACCGTATCAGGACAGTCCGTTGTAGACCAGGCACGCATCGTTGTCCACAATGCGCGCAAGCTGCTCGAATCCACACTCTCAGAAGGCAAGCGGACCACCGGAACCATCAAGATTGCCTTTGCACCCACCATAGCTCCCTACCTGGTGCCGCAATTGATTCACGACATGTCGCTGCTGCCCGAATTGGAGTTCCACGCTTCAGAAGTAAAGCGCGACAACATCATCCACCAGCTGCTCACCGGCGAACTAGACATGGGCGTATGCTCTATCCCCCACCCCGTTGAAGGACTGCTGGAGATACCAATCTACCATGAGGAGCTGCTACTCTACGTATCCGAAAAAGACCCTCTTTTCGGGCAAGAACAAATCGACCTTGAGACCCTCCCCTACGACCGGCTTTGGGCCATACACAATGAGTATAGTTTCGCTAGCGACGTCTTCGACAACTATGCCTACAAATATGCACGCGTTCCTCGCTACTCGTCTGGCAACTTGCCAACGCTGCTGCGCATCGTCAATCTCAACGACGGATTTACTATTCTTCCTGAGCTGCACCTGGCCATGCTTCGCGAAGAAGACCTTGGCAAGACCCGTCCGATGAACCCACGCGTGAGCCGGCAAGTTTCCATCTTCGTGAGGGAAGACTACGTGCGTCAAGGCCTCGTCAACATAGTGGTCGACGCCATCAAGCGCATCATTCCCGAGGAGATGCTCGATCCGCACATCGTGCAATACCCTGTGAGATTGCGATAAAAAAGGCAATAAAAACCGACGGAGCCTCGTTGTAATGGATATATGAAACGACCAGTCATCTTCATCGTCATGCTGCTGGCAGCTGTTGCCGGCATGGCACAAATCCAATTCCAACTAGACTCCGTCACCTTTGCAGGCGAGATTGAGCGCTGTCCGGAATATCGCGTCCCCGACGATTTCGGCATCGGTCCCTACCTATCGGCGCATATCAGCATCATCAACCTTGATGACACTGCTACGCTTATTCCCGAGAGCGACATCCAGCAGCTGTATATCCATTGGTGCAAAGGCAGCCACACGCAATACACCAACGACCTCTCCGCTTCAATAATCCAACCCATAGAGATTGAGGCCCACGGACATGCGGGTCTAATCATCAACACCCGACTGCCCCTCTATCCCCAAATCACCAATATCGGAGGCGAGCAGATTGCCGATTCTCAAACACAGATACAGGAACTGATGAACACCATAGCAGTGACCATCCGCTTCCGCAACGAAGAAATAAGCCTACACTATCAGAATCCCAGTTCCAACTGAGCCGAAACGCAGCCGCCACAATACGACTTGTAAGGACACTCGTAGGGATTGTCGCACTGGGTGCCCATCTCTATTCGAGGCTCCGTGCCGCGTATCACCTCCTTAAATCTTCTCACGTTCAACTCAATTTCCAGCATAGCGGCCTCAGCCTCCTCTAGCAGGTTCACCACCACAAAGCCGTCCTGGCCATCGTTATGCACCACTGAGAACTCGTCGATACGCTCCACACAATGACTGATCACATAATGCTGGACGGCCACATCGCGGCGAAACGTCTCGCTCACAGAAGTGCCGTTCTTCACCTCATGGATAATCAATCGGCCCTCAGCAGTCTTCTGAACCACGTCGGCTAGCACAAGCACCTCGTCGTAGATAAATCCAGCCTCAAACACCACCACTTCGCCCTCTTGAGACAGCAGTGCCGCCGTGCGCTCGGGATAGAGGTCTACCCTATAGCCTAACTCCGCACTCACATCCACCCCATTCGTGAAAGTCGCCTTATACATGGACTCAAATCCGCGTCCACGGGCAAACTTCTGCCTCGTTTCCCACGAAATACGTGCCAGTTCCGGACGATAGACATCCAGATACAGCGCCCGCTCGCATTGCAGACCGCGGATATACTTGCTTTTAGAGAGCAGATGCTTCATTAGCGCATCTTGGATTGAATGGCAGGATCCGCTTTAGGCTCGTAGCTGTCGAGCGCCGAGAGCATCTCGTCCACCGTAGAAGCCACCACCAGCGAATGCATCGCTGCATCGCCTAGCAGGCCTTCGCGGTTCATCAGATCCAGCTGGGCCACCAGAGGGTCATAGAATCCATCCACATTGAGCAGGCCCATAGGTTTGGACACAAAGCCAAGCTGGTTGGCCGTCATCACCTCGGTCAGCTCGTCCAGCGTGCCGATGCCGCCAGGAATGGCGATGAAGGCGTCCGAGCGCTCGATCATCATGGCCTTGCGTTCGGGCAGCGAGGAGACCATGACCAGCTCGTCGATGGGTTTCGACGACTCCACTGCATCCTCCGAGAAGCATGTGGGCAATATGCCCACCACATAGCCGCCCGCGTCCTTGCAGGCCTTCTTCACTGCGCCCATATAGCCCCAGCCGCTGCCGCCATAGAGCAGCGTGCGCCCTTGACGGGCCATCTTCTGACCCAACTCGATGGCAGCTGCCTCAAAGGCAGCATTCTTGCCGAAATGAGATCCGCAAAAAACAGAGATAATCTTCTTCATCACCGCTACACATTAAGACCCGAAATCAACGAACCCAGATTGGTGGTGAGCAGCTTCACGCCGATAGCCAACAGAATCACGCCAAAGAATTTCCTCAAGATGGTGATCAGCGTGCCGCCCAGCAGGCGTTCCAGCTTATCGATATACCTAAGCACCAAGTAGTCAAGCGCAATATTGAGCAGCAAGGCTATCATGATGTTCAGGTCGGCATATTCGGCACGTATCGAGATGATGGTGGTGAGGGCTCCCGGACCGGCAATCAGAGGGAATGCGATAGGCACCACGCTCGAACCGCTCTCGCCCGCTTCTGTTTTGAATATCTCCACGCCTAGAATCATCTCAAATGCCATGATGAACAGCACGATAGATCCTGCCACGGCAAACGACTGGATATCCACGCCGAACAGATGCAGCAAGGCATCGCCCATGAAGAAGAACAGCACAAAAAGCAGCAGCGAGATGCCCGTAGCCTGAGTGGGACTGAACTTCTTGCCGCTCTGCTTGAGCGAGAGGAAGATGGGAATAGAGCCCGTGATATCGATGATGGCGAACAGAACCAGGAAGGCTCCGAAAATCTGCGAGAGACTAAATTGCGAAAAGAACTCGATCATATATTATTAAAGTATTATTGACTCTAGAACGCAAAAAACACGATAATATTGCCAATATTGCCAATATTGCCAGTGGCAAGAATGGCAATTTCAAGAAAAACCTTATCCCAACTTGAACACAATGCGGAAGTTGCCCGGCTCAAAGCTGGTGCTGGTGATGCGGAAGGCGCCAATCTCCTTGGTAGTGGCCACATGCAGGCCGATGCAGGCACAGGTGTCGTAGTCGCCGATGCGCACCAGTCGGAGCGTCTCACTGGCATCCTCGGGCAGCTTCTCGAGGCTCACCCCTTCGGGTATCTGGTCGCGAGTTACGAATTCGTAAGTCACCGGCAGGTCTTGCACAATCAGTTCGTTGATTTTTTGTTCGATAGCAGCCACCTGTTCAGCAGTAGGGC
>JAKSMS010000074.1 GCA_024400415.1 Bacteroidales bacterium
GGTGGCGCAAGAGGCAATCTCCCAGCACTCCTGCTGGCCGGCCTTGCGCACGAGGGCCTTCATCACATATTCAGCCATCGGACTGCGGCAGATATTGCCGTGGCATACAAATAGAATCTTCATCAGCTATTGGAGCGATTTCAAGATTAGGGTTACGATATCGTTGTAGTGGCCTAGGCCGCAACTCTCACAAGTGTCAGTGGGGGAGTGGTAGTCGCCATGCCGGCCGCCGAGTGTGTAGATGAACACGGCAGGACATATCTTGCTGAACCAGTAGTGGTCGCTATTTGCAGCATTGGGTCTCGACTTCACCTCCTTGGTAAGGTTCATCTGGTTGTTGGCAGCGTTTAGTTGGTCGAGAAACCATCTGGTGGTCTCGCTTTGCGAGTTCACCACCATGATACCGTCGTCGCCTCCGCAGAACATGTCGATGTTGCATAGCAGCTTCACCTTGGCAAAGTCGATGGGAGGATGCTTCGAGGCGTATTCTGATCCCTTCAGACCTGACTCCTCGCCGCTGAAGAGCATGAATACCATTGTGTAGTGCGGCTTGGTGCTGGCAAATCTGCGTGCGATGTCAAGCACTGCGGCGCAACCGCTGGCGTTGTCGTGGGCGCCGGGGAAGTAGATGTCCGGACCCATGGAGCCGCAGTGGTCGTAGTGACCGCAGAAGACTATCATGGAGTCGTTCTCGCCTGGGATGAAGCCCATCACGTTCTGGGTCTGGTGAGGGGTGTGTACGTTGAGGTCAAGGTCAACGTCGATCTTCCGAACTCGTTTTGGGAGCTTGGTGTTGAGTACCTCTATGGCGATTCCGCGTTTGGGGTCGGCGACTCCTGCGCGCAGCACGGTGGATAGAGGCGAATAGGTGTCCAGTTTGTCTACTCCGACGAGCCAGATACCGTTTTTTACGGCAAATGGATTGTGGACCTCGAGGTCTTTGATCCTGTTGAGGTAGGTCACGCGGAAGTCCTGGTAGGGGACGAGCTTCTGCTTGTTGATGGCGAGTCTGACCTCCTTCTCGACGGCGTAGGTGGTATAGGAGTAGTGCTGGAAGTAGTCGTCGGCCAGGGGTTGAAGACCAATCTCCCTCATCTTGTTGCGCAGGTACTCGGCAGCAATTGAATCACCATGGAATTCGTGTCCTCTTCCGTGAAATTCTGGTGAGGACAATTGTCGGATTATGTCACGTGCAAAGGTGCTGTCTTGAGCAGTAGCACTTAAGGCTACGGCCGATACGATGAGGAGGAAAAAGAACTTCTTCATGACTGCAAGGTGATGGCTATTTTAGTTTGTAGCTGACGGTGGTTACGACGCGAACCTTCTTAATATAAGGGGTGTTGGCATCGCGAGGTTCGATGCTAAATAGTCCTTGGGTGGCCTCGGTAATCTTGCCAAGTCGGCTGTCGGAGTCTTTGGCGAACTGCTCGGCGGTAGCGCGAGCGTTCTGGTTGGCGGCCTCGATCATCTCAGGCTTGAGGTCGTTGAGCTTGGTGATTTCGTATACGGCAGGTGTCTCCCATTCGTTGCCGGATCCAATGGCAATGCCCTGGTCTAATAAGCTTGAGAGGTCGCCTTGGAGTGCGATAACCTGCTCTACTTTTTCGGTGCAAAGGCTCACGACGGAGTTGATAGTGTAGCGGCTCTGGTAGGTACCATAGCTGTCGGCTAGTCGGTCTGTGAGTCTGGGCGTTCCGATGCTGATCTCAGCATCCGAAAAACCCTTGTCTTTTAGGTACTGGCGGATGACCTCATTCTTTTGCTTCACAGTGTTGTAGAGCGATTCGAGGTTGTCACCCGATTCCTTGTAGCTGATGGGGTAGATGGCTCGGTCGGCCATCACCTCTTTCTCGCAGAGTCCTTTGACAGTCACGGTGTTGGTGCCGTTGCTGATGCGAGAGGCTGCTAAAATGATGCATATGCCCAATATTAGGGCAGCTAATCCGAGGTGTATGTCTACTTCATGTGATTTGATTTCCATAAGCGAGTGTTTTTTTGAAAAAGCCCTAGAAATTCTAGTGTTCCTAGAAATTCTAGAGCTTTATGATTATCTTATAGATTAAGTCTATTAGAACAGTCCTTCGAGAACCTTGTCGTCAACGAGCTGAGGCATGGTGTACTTGAACTGTGGGCAAGCATCCATAGCGCGCTTGATGGCGAACATGGCGCCCTCATTGCGGGCCCAGCTGCGGCGGCTGATGCCGTTGTTTACGTCCCAGAACAGCATGCTGCGCAGACGGCGGTCGCAATCGTCATTGCCTTCAAGTACCATGCCGAAGCCGCCATTCATCACTTCGCCCCAACCAACGCCGCCACCATTGTGGATGGATACCCAGGTGGCACCGCGGAACGAGTCGCCGATCACGTTCTGTACGGCCATGTCGGCACAACGGTTCGAACCGTCATAGATATTGCTGGTCTCGCGGAATGGGGAGTCGGTACCGGATACGTCGTGGTGGTCGCGGCCGAGCACGATAGGTGCGCTGATCTCGCCCTTGCGGATAGCCTCGTTGAAGGCGGCTGCAATCTTGGTGCGGCCTTCGCAGTCGGCATAGAGGATGCGGGCCTGGCTGCCTACTACGAGCTTGTTCTCCTTGGCGCCCTTGATCCACTGGATGTTGTCGTGCATCTGCTGCTGGATCTCTGCTGGAGCAGTGGCTGCCATCTCGCCGAGAACTCTCATTGCGATCTCGTCGCTCTTGTCGAGGTCCTCAGGTTTGCCGCTGGTGCATACCCAACGGAATGGGCCGAAGCCGTAGTCGAAGCACATGGGTCCCATGATGTCCTGAACGTAGGATGGGTAGCGGAAGGCGGTCTTGTCTTCATTCCAGATATCGGCGCCGGCGCGGCTGCTCTCGAGGAGGAAGGCGTTTCCGTAGTCGAAGAAGTACATGCCCTTGGCGGTGAGCTTGTTCACTGCTGCCACGTGGCGACGAAGGCTCTCCTGAACTTTCTCGCGGAAAAGCTCTGGCTGCTCGGCCATCATCACCTTGCTTTCCTCGAAGCTTACGCCTACTGGGTAGTAGCCGCCTGCCCATGGGTTGTGGAGCGAGGTCTGGTCGGAACCGAGGTCTACGTGGATGTTCTTTTCAGCGCAGTATTCCCAGAGGTCTACCACGTTGCCTTGGTAAGCATAGCTCTTAGCCTCCTTGGCAGCGATGGACTTGTTCACGGCTGCAAAGAGTTCGTCGAGGTTGGCGTGCACCTCGTCCACCCAGCCCTGCTCGTAGCGCTTCTGGGTAGCAGCGGGGTTGATTTCGGCGGTGATGCTCACCACGCCGGCGATGTCGCCAGCCTTAGGCTGAGCGCCGCTCATGCCGCCAAGACCGGCGGTGATGAAGAGCTTGCCGGCGGTGCCGCCACCAAGCTTGCGGGCTGCGTTGAGAACGGTGATGGTGGTGCCGTGAACGATGCCCTGAGGTCCGATATACATATAACTGCCGGCGGTCATCTGGCCGTATTGGGTTACGCCGAGAGCATTGTAGCGCTCCCAGTCGTCGGGCTTGCTGTAGTTAGGAATCATCATACCGTTGGTCACCACCACGCGAGGAGCGTCCTTGTGGCTTGGGTAGAGTCCCATTGGGTGGCCGGAGTACATCACGAGGGTCTGCTCTTCGGTCATCTCAGAGAGGTATTTCATCACGAGGCGGTACTGTGCCCAGTTCTGGAACACGGCGCCGTTTCCGCCATAGGTGATCAGCTCGTGTGGGTGCTGTGCCACTGCAGGGTCGAGGTTGTTCTGGATCATCAGCATGATGGCTGCTGCCTGACGGCACTTGGCGGGGTAGTCCTCGATTGGACGGGCATACATCTTGTAGGCTGGACGCAGACGGTACATGTAGATGCGGCCGTATTTGCGGAGTTCCTCTGCGAACTCAGGAGCCAGCATGGCGTGGTCCTTGGGGTCGAAGTAGCGGAGGGCGTTGCGGATGGCAAGTTTTTTCTCTGCTGGGGTGAGGATGTCTTTGCGCTTGGGAGCGTGGTTTACCGATGGGTCGTATGCCTGTGGCTCTGGGAGCACGGCTGGGATTCCCTGGCGAAGTTCGTTCTGAAATTCTTCTAAAGTCATATTATTGAGTTTTTTATTATTCGCGTATGTTAGATTAATAAATTGCAAAGATAAGAAAAAATCTTGAATTCTTCGACTAAATAATAAAAATCTTTTTGTTTGGCTGCATCAGACCACTCTGCCACTTGCTTAGAATCCGAGTTGCAGGCCTACCTCCAGGCGTGGCAGCTGGTCGATGTGGTTGTGCACGTCGGTGAACTCTGCTCTGCCGCCCAAGTGGCTCATGTTGTAGCGGGCATATACGGCAAAGATGTTCCAGCTGAGGCGTGTGGTGAGTCCCCAGGTGAGTCGGTCGAGGTCGCGGTGGTCAAATCGGGCTCGGTTGGTGCCTTCCACTGTGCCCGTCCTATCGCTGTTGACGGTCTGAGCGCTGTAGTGCATGTACATCTTGTAGCAGTTGATGCCGCCATAGATGCCGAGGTCCCAGTAGATGCCGTCGCCCAGCATGCCGCCAGTGGGTTTCAGGCGCAGCTTCTGGAAGAGTTCGAGGTTGAACTGGTTGTCGATGAGGGTCTTCTTTTCCACTCCCGTGGTGGATGGGGTGATGCCTACCAGATAGTCGGTGGCGAAGGCGTTGTCTGGGTCGATGCGGTGGCG
>JAKSMS010000075.1 GCA_024400415.1 Bacteroidales bacterium
AAGGCGTTGGAGGTGGTGACCACGAAGGGATTCTGCTGCAGCCACTTCTGGAAAGCCTCGAGCTCGGAGGAGTGTTCCGCCAGCCACTGAATGGCCTCGTCGCCCATACCGCGATAGAGCATGTGGCAGTATACGTCGAAGAAGCCTGCCTCGTCGATACGTTTGAGGTAAGGGAAGAGGACGTCGCCATGCTTCTGGCTGAGGCTCTTGGTACTGTCGGCAACGAACGATTCCATCAGCGCGCGATGCATGAGGGTGAGGGTCTCCACGTCGAGGGTGGTTCTGCCCTTGATGGCGGCAGGAACGGCCGAGAGGTCGGCATGGAGGCTGTAGCTGACCTCGAAAGGCATCATGATGGCCATGGTCTTGGGGTCGGCGAAGATATTGAACTGGCTGCCCAGCTTGACGTCGACAGAGGTGTCGGTGATGGTGACGGAACGACGCATGAACTCGGAGATGTTCTGGCTGATGGCGTCGGCACGCTGGGAATAGGGGTCGAGGAGCATATACATCTCGCCGAGCATCAGGCCCCAGATAGGCATGCTGCTGGAGAGGTAGAGGTTGGCGGCGCGGAAATAGTTGCTGGGGAACATGGGATCGCACTCGATGCCGCTGAGGTAGTGGCTGACGGCCTCGTTGTACTGTTCCTTGGCCTGATAGGCCATGCCCATTTCCACGTGGAGGAGACCGCTGTTAGGGAACTCCTTGAGCCCCTTCTGGAAGGTATTCATGCACTTGTCGGGGCTGCCCAGATAGTCCTCCAAGGTGCCCATTAGCTGATACCACTGATCGGTCTTATCCTTGCAGCCCTTGGCCTTCTTGAGGCAGTCGTAGGCCTTCTGGTAGTCCTTGTTGAGCATGTGGGCATAGGCCAGTTCGTAGCGAGGAACGAAGAGTTTGGGATAGTCCTTCACCACGCCCTCGAGCTGATTGATGGCATTGGAATACATGCCCTGATCCATCTTCTCGACAGCACTTCGCATACGGAGGTCCAAGTCGCTCTGAGCGTTGAGGCCAAAGCCGATCATAAGGGCCGAAATCAAAAATAAAAACTTCTTCATGATTATTCAATATTAAGATTTTGAGGCTGCAAAGTTACGAAAAAAAACTCAAACACCGGTCGAAACAGCCATGCTTTTTTTAGCAGGCCCGAAAAACAGGGCCGCCATAAGGCAATAAAAGTACGTAATGCGCGTTAGGTTATACACAGAAAAGACAGACGCCATGAACATCAAAAAAAGACTACTATCCATCATACTGATACTGATGGCAATCGGGGCTCAGGGGCAGACGCCTAAGGGCTGGTGGCTGGGCATGCTGGAAGAGCACGGACTGCCGCTCAACATGCAGATTACGGAGCAGGACGGGCACCCAGCGGTCCTGATGTACAGTCCCGCACAGCAGACCGACCCTATGCCGTCCGGCTCGTACAGCTTCAGCGGAGACACCTTGAGATATGAGAGCAAGCCTCTAGGACTGAAGATGAAGCTGATATACAGACAGAACGACAGTTCGTGGAGCTGCAGCTTCACTCAGGGATTCCTGGCGTCGAAGCTGACCCTCTACCCTACCGACACGCTCTACCAGCTGAAGAGGCCGCAAACGCCCAAAGCGCCGTTCCCCTACGACGAAATAGCCGCAAGGGTGGAGCGCAAGAAGGCGGGAGTGGTGCTGACCGGCACACTGACCATGCCCTACGACATCGACCCGGGATTCTCGCGCGGCAAGAAGACGAAGTATCCGGCCGTGGTGCTGGTGAGCGGCAGCGGACAGCAGAACCGCGACGAGGAGCTGATGGGGCACAAGCCCTTCCTGGTGCTGGCCGACTACCTGACGCGGCAGGGCATCGCCGTGCTGAGATATGACGACCGCGGCACGGGCGGCTCGACGGGCGACGTGGCCAACGCCACCACGCTGGACTTTGCCGACGACGCCGAGGCCATGATGGAATGGCTGAGGCAGCAGCCGGGCATAGACCCCGACAGAGTGGGCATCGTGGGCCACAGCGAGGGCGGCCTGATAGCGCCGATAGTGGCTTCGAGAAACCGGCACACGGGATTCATAGTCATGCTGGCCGGACCGGGATACTCGGGCGGCGAAATACTACTGCAACAGAACGAGGCCCTCTGGCAGGCTCAAGGAGCCGACACTGCGCTAATCAGCCTCAGGCTCAGATTCCTGTCCGCACTCTTTGCGGGGGACACGAATGCCGACCAGATGCTGGCCGCCTACAGCAAAGAGCAGCTCAAGGAGGCCGGCCTCAATAAAGGCGGCGTGATGATGCTCAGGCAGCAGTTGGAGAACCCCTGGATGAAGACCTTCATATCACTGAATCCCAAGCCGTATCTGAAGAAGACCCGCTGCCCGATACTGGCCATAAACGGCGAGAAGGACCTGCAGGTGCCTTCGCTTAAAAACCTGCTGAGCATCCAATACTGGGCACCCCAGGCAGAAGTGCACCCGATGCCGGGACTGAACCACCTGATGCAGCACTGCAAGACGGGACTGCCCAACGAGTATATGCTCATAGAGGAAACGATGGCGCCCGAGGTGATGGAACTGGTGGCAAAATTCATACTTCGCACGAAATAGCGGTCAGAACAAGCCATTCGGGCGAGCAAATGAAGTCTAAAATTCAGTCGTTTGCAAAAGATATTTTGTCAAATAAAAAAAAAAGTGTATCTTTGCAATCCCTAAATATAAAAAAATAATAAAATACAATAATATGTCTAAATCACTTTTACTCGGCGACGAAGCTATTGCTCAAGGCTTTATCGATGCTGGCGGTAGCGCCATCAACAGCTACCCAGGAACCCCATCTACTCAGATTACTGAGTATGTAATGAAATCCAAAGAGGCTAAAGAAAAAGGCATTATCGCCAACTGGTGCGCCAATGAGAAGACCGCCCTCGAGGCATCTATCGGCGTAGCATACAGCGGCAAACGCGCCATGACCTGCATGAAGCACGTAGGCATGAACGTATGTGGCGACCCATTCATGAACTCATCCATCATCGGTACCAAGGGCGTGCTCGTAGTGGTAGCCGACGACCCATCAATGTTCTCCTCACAGGACGAGCAGGACAGCCGCTACTACGGCCACTGGGCAATGATCCCAATGCTGGAGCCTAGCAACCAGCAGGAGGCTTACGACATGGTTTTTGCCGGTTATGAGCTCTCTGAGAAACTTGGCACCCCAGTGCTCTACCGCATCCCTACCCGCTTGGCCCACAGCCGCGCCGGCGTAGAGCGCAGAGCAGCACTCCCACAGAACGAACTCAGCTTCCCCAACGACCCAAGCTCATTCGTACTGCTGCCAGCTAACGCAAAGAGACTTTATCGCCAGCTGATCGACAAGCAGCCTATGTTTGAGAAAGCAAGCATGGAATGCGGATTCAACAAATATATCGACGGCACCGACAAGAGCCGCGGTATCATCACCACCGGTATCGCATACAACTACCTGATGGAGAACTTCCCACAGGGATGCCCATTCCCAGTAGTGAAGATCACCCAGTACCCTCTGCCAACTGAGATGCTCCAGCGTCTTTACAACGAGGTTGACGAGATTCTCGTGCTCGAAGACGGCCAGCCATACGTTGAGGAGCGCGTAAAGGGCATCCTCGGCAACGGCAAGCCAGTTCACGGCCGCCTCGACGAGGTAATCCGTCGCGATGGCGAAATGAACGCAGAGAAGGTGGCCAAGGCACTCGGCATGCCTGTAGTTAGCGGCCCAGCCGTACCAGAGGTAGTGACCAACCGTCCTCCAGCACTCTGCAAGGGCTGCCCACACCACGACAGCTATGAGGCCATCATCGAGGTGATGAAGAAATATGAGAAGGGCCGCGTGTTCGGCGATATCGGATGCTACACCCTCGGATTCAACATGGGCGCCATCAACACCACCGTGTGCATGGGTGCATCCATCACCATGGCTAAGGGCGCATCAGAGATGGGCATCTTCCCTGCTATGGCTGTTATTGGCGACGGCACCTTCGGCCACAGCGGCATGACCGGCCTGCTCGACTGCGTAAACGAGAAAGCCAACGTTGTAGTATTCATCCTCGACAACAATATTACCGGTATGACCGGCGGCCAGCCTTCAAGCGCCAACCAGAAGATCGAGCGCATCGTTGAGGCACTCGGCGTTGATCCTGCCCACATCCGCAGCATCGAGCCACTGCCAAAGAATCATGCAGAGTTCGTTAAGATGATCGAAGAAGAGGTGGCATACAACGGCGTCAGCGTCATCATCCCACGTCGTACCTGCCTCGTAGAACTCAAGAAACACCTCAACAAATAATACTTGACAGCAATGAAAAAAGACATCATACTTTGTGGCGTAGGCGGTGACGGTATCGTTTCCGTAG
>JAKSMS010000076.1 GCA_024400415.1 Bacteroidales bacterium
AGCTGCGCGGGCACCTGTCCGCGCTGCGAGATGGAGGCCCGCCAGCTGGAGAACGAACTGGCCCGACGCCTCTCGCTCGGCAAGCTGGCCACCGTGGCCGGCATCGCCCTCACGCTGGCCTCTGGGGCCAATGCTTCTACCATTGAGGCTGCCAGCTCGAAGATGACTTCCCTTCCCGAATGCGGTTTCCCCACACCGACGAATGTAGTGGGAATAGCAGCAGCCGACACTGGCTATGCCTTCCGCTTCATCGTAAAGGACGCTGAGACTGAAGAAGCACTGCCTTTTGTGAATGTGATTGTGATGAAGGATGGGAAGCGGGTGACTGGCGGGCAGACTGGCTTTGACGGCATAGTGACTATCGCAGGACTTGATGATGCGGAATACTCGATTATGTTTAGCTATGTAGGCTACATCGGATATGTTCAGGAGGGAATGAAACCCGTTCTTCTTACCAGAAAAAAGAATGTTAAAATAGTTCCTATATTGCTAAAATACAGTCCTATGAACCTCACTGAAGGTATTCTCATAAGTAAAGAGGCTGATCCCTTGATTGATATAGAGTCGAATGGAATCATCCAGGTGATGGAGATTGAAGGGGTGAAGGTTAAGGCCCAATATTAAATCATGGAAGAGAAGGTCCCATTTATAGGTATTTCGCGGCATAGGATCGGCATCGACGGGGTGGGAGTTACCACGCTGGCGGCCTTTCATGGGTGTCCGCTCAAGTGCCGTTACTGCCTCAATCCTTCGTGCAGCGGCCCTACCGAGAATCTTCCGCACTATACGCCTGAGGAGCTCTACCGCATCGTGGGGGTGGACAACCTCTACTTCCTCGCCACCAAGGGCGGCGTATGCTTCGGCGGCGGTGAGCCGCTGCTGAGAATCGGCTTCATGGAGGCTTTTCGCGAATGCTGCGGCAGGAGTTGGTCGCTGACGGCCGAAACGTCGCTCAACGTGCCCAAAAAGAGCGTCGAGAGGGCTGCCGAGGTGGTGGACGACTTCATCATCGACTGTAAGGACACCAATCCGGACATCTACCGCAGCTATACGGGCCTGGACAATGCCCTGATGATGGACAACCTCAAATGGCTGCTGGAGAAGAAGGGGCCTGAGCATATCATCGTGAGGGTGCCGTCGATACTGGATTACAACACGGAGGCCGACACCCGTAGGAGCGTCGGCCTCTTGAGGGACATGGGCGTTGCCCACATCGATGAGTTTGACTATATCGTCAGATAGCGTTATTCGCGGTTGAAGACGTAGTGGACCCGATAGGAATAACGGCCGTCCTCGTCTTCCGAGCCGCCTTCGCCGTCGAGCACGAGGTGCTTGTCGTCGAGGGTGGTGACGGTGTAGACCTCCTCTTCGTCGAGGGTGAGGGTGCTGCCTACGAGGGTGTAGGAGTAGGTGTCGTGGTAGGTGCCTTCGCCTGAGAAGGTGGTGGTGACTACCACTTTGTCTTCGCTGAAGTTGTAGCCGGCGTTGACAAGGCCCATCTCGTAGCAGGTGTAGTAGTCGTTCCAGCTTTCGCTTGGGTCTACGGCCACATAGTCCTCACTGGTGGTGGACTGGTTGCAGTCCATGATCCAGTTGCCGAGGATGGATGCCGGCTCGGTGGCGGCTTCGTCTTTGTGGCATGAGGTGGCCATGAATGCGGCCACGAGGGTGAGGATGATGAGTATCTTTTTCATGATTTGAGGGTTTCTTTATTTTTGGATTCTGCCGAGGTATATCTTGCTCAGGATGCCGGTGAAGAAGAGTATGTCGTCTCTGCCGTTGTCGTAGACGGGCGAGAGGATGAAGGTCTTGGATTCTTCATCGAAGGCAGTGGCCTCGTGTCGGCCGTCCTGATCGAAGGTGTAGATCCAGTTCTTTGGCCTGGTGCCTCTGGTTCCTTTGATCTTGGTATTCTTTACGGCTGCGTTGTCCTCGTCGGTGCTCTTGGGGTGGCGGCTGACAAGGAGACTCACTTTGCCGTCGCGTTCGGCCAGGACGTAGCGCATGTGGAGGTTGGAGTTGTATTCATGGGCTGATTGGCGCATACAGTGGTGCCACATCAGGTTGCCCATGGTGTCCATGGCCATGGTAAGGAGGCCGTAGTGGTCGAACAAGACTGAGGAGCCGTAGTTGCTTTGGTAAATGACTTTTCGAACACCGGAATAGGACATGGCTGCTCCAAAAGAGGCTGGGGCGCTGGCTACGAGTGACATCGTGGGGACGAATCTGTCTTGTTGTTTGTTGGGCTTTTCGTTGTTGAGTATTTCTGCCTCCTCGATGGTGAAATAGTGAGAGAATTTGCCTGCAAGGGTGCCCTCTTCAAGGTCGAATGAAGCGCCATAAGCGCTCATAGTAATTCTTCCGGCGCCACAGGTGCCGGCGATCAGCACCTTGCCGCCATCGGTGATATTGACTATATGGATAGATTCTGGGTCGGCGTCGAGGGTTGCGGAAAAGTCTTCACCGCCAGTTTCGTTCAGCACGGAGATGGAGAGTTCGCCGCCATTTACTTTGTCGACCATCACCACATCGCCGTAGTTGGTTGGGCGCATGGCGGAATAGAGCTTGCTGTAGTTTTTGGTCCACAGGGTGTTCAGTTCGTTGTCGAAGGTGATGATCTGGTGGGAGAACTCGTTGTTGTCTTTGTCGTCGAACACGATGCTTAGTGCCAAGATGTTCTTGTCGGGCGATTCCTGAGCGACGAGGTAGAGTTTGTCTTTGCGAGAGTGTTTGTTCTGGTAGATAGACTCTATTTCGCCGTCGAGCTTCATGGTCTTGGTATCGACAACGGCCTTATATACGCCGCCTTCCTTGCGGGTGTTTTTGCTTAGCAGGAGGTGGATCTTGCCATTGGAGAGGCTGGCGTAGCGGATGGCCATGTCTTGGTCTTTGAATTTGTATTCGGCTTTCTTCTTTAGTGTGGTGCCGTCTAATCGGAAAATGATAGGGTTGTAGGAGCGCATGTGGAGAGAGTAGCGGGTGGCTATGAAGAGGTCTCCGTCGGCTTGCCCGAGAATGGTGGCCACGTTGGTAGCAGTGGCATCAAGGGCCTTGACGCGCTTGTCTATCATGGCTCTTTGGGCAAAGCCCATTAGCGAGAGGGTGGATACAAAGAGAAACAGTAGAATTCTTTTCATATTAATAATCATTAATGGTTAATTCGTCAGAAGGGGAGCAGGCCGATGCCTATCTCGAGCAGCATGAGGTTGTCGAGCCATACGGCGCGATTGATGTGTTGGTGTTTGAGGTCTACTTTTTGTCTGCCAAATCCAAGGTCTATGGGTTTGGCAAGGGTGGCGCCGTAGCGGACTCCGATGTTCAGTATCAGATAGTCGAAGAAGATGTAGTTGCGGCCAAATTCAAAGTCTGCGCCCCACAGGATTTTCTTGAGGTCGTTGGGCTCGTCGAACTTTAGGTAGTTCATTACCAGTCCGCCTCCATAATAGGTGCCTAGTGGCGCCAGGTTGGTATACTTGCGTGCGCCCAGCATGAAGGTGTAGTTGGTATAGGGCGACACTTTCCATACTGAGTCGTGGCGGTGCACAGATGCGCGCGCCATGATGCTTGTGTTGTCGGGCAGCACATAGTCCAGCGTCAGCGAGGGACCTATGGTCAGAAGTGACATAAGATTTCCCTTAATGAATCCGAAATCATCGATATTGGGGTTGTAGAGTATGCTCGGACTGGCGTCTGCCATAATAGAAAATCTACGACCCATATAGCCAGACACCTGTGCACTGGCACCGATGGAAAGAGTTAATGCAGCTAAGAGGATGATATATCTTTTCATGATGGATCGATTATTTTTTGTTGGAGTTAATGGCTTTGTGAAGGGTATTGTAAAGACTGCTCTTGATCAGGCTGGGCGAGTCCTTCATGTTGTAGGTCTTTGATGAACGATGGATTATCTTGCCGGTATGGGTATCGGCGCAGAGAATGTAGCTGAGGGTGCTCTCGCGTTCGGCAAAATAGGCATAGAGCGTCAGCGGAAGCAAGGGGATGCCCACCACGGTGATTACACAGGCAATCGGTGCTGCGATCCTTGTCTTTGGCAGTTTGTGCTCGATATTCAATACTAAGTTAAGTGCCAGCATGTCGGCGTTGTATTTCTGGCTTACTTGGTCCATCTGAGGCTGCAGGAAAAGATGCCAAGACACGTCGCCGTGACCTTGCAGGAACTCGGCGCACCA
>JAKSMS010000077.1 GCA_024400415.1 Bacteroidales bacterium
GCCTTGCCGTCTATGCCCGAGCCTACTACGGCGCCTTCGGATTCCCCATCGGCATGCAGGAGAGCGACAACGGCTTCAACTACCATTTCCACACCGTGGCAGGCCTGTCTTATCACCTATAGTCCACCCTCGCAACCTGCTGAAACATAGAACTTGCCGGATACGCAAACACTCAGATTAAAAAAAAGTGAGATATTTTCTTGGCGGGTTTAAATATATTTAGTATTTTTGCATATTCGCTTAACGGAATAATAATTTTATAAAATACTAATTATCATGTACGAAAAATTTCAACAGTATCTGCAAAAAGAGCTCGATACCATCAAGGCTGACGGCTTGTACAAGGAAGAACGTATCATCGAGAGCGCTCAGAGCGCCGAGATTATGGTGAAGGGCAAGAAGTGCCTCAACTTCTGCGCCAACAACTACCTGGGCCTCGCCGACAACCCTGAGCTGATCAAGGCTGCCAAGGAGGGTATGGATGCCCGCGGCTTCGGTATGGCCAGCGTCCGCTTCATCTGCGGCTGCCAGGACATGCACAAGAAACTCGAGAAGAAGATCGCCGAGTTCTTCGGCACCGAGGACACCATCCTCTACGCTGCTGCCTTCGACGCCAACGGTGGTGTGTTCGAGCCACTGCTGACTGCTGAAGACGCTATCATCTCCGACGCACTGAACCACGC
Source organism: Bacteroidales bacterium (assembly GCA_024400415.1). Lineage (GTDB taxonomy): Bacteria > Bacteroidota > Bacteroidia > Bacteroidales > P3 > Colimorpha. The sequence goes on from JAKSMS010000077.1 coordinate 684, forward strand.
CTCCATCATCGACGGCGTTCGTCTGTGCAAGGCTGAGCGCTACCGCTATGCTAACGGCGACATGGCCGACCTCGAGGAGCAGCTCAAGGCAGCTCAGAAGAACCGCTTCCGCCTCATCGTTACCGACGGCGTGTTCTCCATGGACGGCAACGTATGCCCACTCGACAAGATCTACGAGCTCGCTCAGAAGTATGACGCAATGGTGATGGTGGACGAGAGCCACTCCGCAGGCGTTGTCGGCAAGACCGGCCGCGGCGTTACCGAGCGCTACAACCTCCGTGGCAAGATCGAGATCCTCACCGGCACCCTCGGCAAGGCCTTCGGCGGCGCTATGGGCGGTTTCACCACCGGTAAGAAAGAGATCATCGACATGCTGCGTCAGCGCAGCCGTCCTTACCTCTTCTCCAACTCTATGGCTCCAGGCCTCGTGGCTGCCGGCTGCCGCATGTTCGACATGATGGCCGAGACCAACGAGCTCCAGGACCGTCTGCACGAGAATACCGACTACTTCCTCCGCCGCATGAAGGAAGAAGGCTTCGACTGCAAGCCATCAGAGAGCGCTATCTGCGCCGTGATGATCTACGACGCCGCCAAGAGCCAGGTATATGCTGCCAAGATGCAGGAGCGCGGAATCTTCGTGACCGGCTTCTACTACCCAGTAGTTCCAAAGGGCCAGGCCCGTATCCGCGTACAGCTCTCCGCTGCCCACAAACGCGAGCATCTCGACCAGTGCATCGAGGCTTTCAAGGCCGTACGTGCTGAAATCGAAGGCAAATAATATTGGACAACGATCTACGGTCAACAGTCAACGGACTGCTGACCGTAGACCTTTTTTCATCAACAACTAAGATACCACAAAAATGAAGAATATCCTTATCGTTGGCGCCGGCGGACAGATCGGTAGCGAACTCACCCGCAACCTGCGCGACATCTATGGCGACGACCATGTAGTATGCTCCGACCTCCGTCCACTCAAGGGTGCCGACTACGAGCGCGGTCCTATCGAGCGCATCGACTCCACCCAGATCATGCAGATTGCCGAGGCAGTGAAGAAATACAACATCGACACCATCTACAACCTCGCAGCCATCCTCTCTGCCACCGCAGAGCTCAACCCCATGCTCGGTTGGAACGTCGGCATCGGCAGTCTCGTGAACTGCCTCGAAGTGGCACGACTCTTCAACTGCGCCGTATTCACCCCAAGCTCCATCGGAGCCTTCGGCCCCAGCACCCCACACGTGATGACCCCTCAGGACACCATCCAGCGCCCAACCACCATGTACGGCGTTACCAAGGTGACCGGCGAGCTGCTCAGCGACTACTACTTCAAGCGCTTCGGCGTCGACACCCGCTCAGTACGCTTCCCAGGCCTCATCAGCTACCTCACCCTCCCAGGCGGCGGCACCACCGACTACGCCGTAGAGATCTACTACGCAGCCGTTAAGGGCGAAAAGTTCGTGTGCCCGCTCAAGCCCGGCACCCTCATGGACATGATGTACATGCCCGACGCCCAGAAGGCCATGATCGACATCATGGAGGCCGACCCAACCAAGCTCGTTCACCGCAACAGCTTCAACGTCACCGCCATGAGCTTCGCTCCTGAGACCATCTTCGCCGAGATCAAGAAGCACTACCCCAACTTCGAGATGGAGTTCCAGCCAGAGCCTATCAAGCAAGGCATCGCCGACAGCTGGCCCGACTGCATGGACGACAGCTGCGCCCGCAACGAGTGGGGCTGGAATCCTCAGTTCGACCTCGCCAAGATGACCGTCGACATGATCGACAACCTCAAGAAGAAACTTCTGTAATACATTTATTATTATCGGGATTCCGGACCCTATACCCTCCATTCGGGGCATCAAGGCCCGGAATCCCACTTTCATCAAGCACCCATTATGAAGAAACTATTCACCATAGCCATCGCAGCAGCAGCCCTCATGGCCAGCAACGCTGCCATAGCATGCACCAACTTCCTTTTCACCAAGGGAGCCACCAAGGACGGCAGCACCATGATCACCTACGCCGCCGACAGCCACACCCTCTACGGAGAACTCTACTACCGCAAGGCCGCCGACTACAAAGAAGGCCAGATGTTCATGCTCGTAGAATGGGACACCGGCAAGAAACTCTTTGAAATCCCACAAGTCGCCCACACCTACAGTGTGGTAGGCAATATGAACGAGCACTCGCTCGCCATCGGCGAGACCACCTACGGCGGACGCGAAGAATGCTGGAAAGGCGAGATCAAAGGCATCGACTACGGCTCGCTCATCTACGTAACCCTCCAGCGCGCCAAGACCGCCCGCGAAGCCATCCAGACCATGGCATGGCTCATGGACACCTACGGCTACTGCTCCGAAGGCGAGAGCTTCTCAATCGCCGACCCCAACGAAGTATGGATCATGGAAGTGCAGGCCAAGCGCGAGGCCCCAGTAAAGGCCGACCTCGCCAAAAAGCTCAAGTTCAAATACAAGAACGGCACCGTATGGGTGGCCCGCCGCATCCCCGACGGCTACGTCAGCGGCCACGCCAACCAGGCACGCATCACCACCTTCCCACAAGAGGTCAAGAAGCAGTATGCAGCCATCACCTACAAGAATATCAAAGAAATCAACCGCCCAGAAGTTGAGTGTGTATACTCCGACGACGTCATCACCTACGCCCGCGCCTGCGGCTGGTTCGACGGCAAAGACGCCGACTTCAGCTTCGCCGACACCTACGCGCCACTCACCTTCAGCGGCATCCGCGGCTGCGACGCCCGCGTATACGCCATGTTCCGCAGAGTAAACAAGTCCATGGTACAGTACGAAGACTACGCTATGGGCTGGAACAACGCCAACCGCATGCCCCTCTGGATCAAGCCCGACCACAAGA
>JAKSMS010000078.1 GCA_024400415.1 Bacteroidales bacterium
GCTCTCTCCTGCAGAGGACCGCGTAGTGCTCAATGTAAGCAACTATGCCAAGGGCGTTTACGTATATCGTATCGGTTCTTCTTCCAACAGATTCGTGGTGAAATAACCCCACTCACCATAGTGTTATTAGGATAAGGCGCGGAGTTCCGCGCCTTTTTCTTTTATAGTTGAGCTTATAAATGCTTTTTCTGCTCTCGTGAGAAGGCTTCTTTCCTGCTGAATATCAGATTGTTTTGTTTTTGGTGCCTGTTGCTGTGGAAAAATGGCACATTTTTGTAGGACAAAAGGTTATGTATGTCCGATTAAAAAGTGGTAATTTTGCACAAAAATCTTAGAAGTATAATGAGTGATAAAGATAATCGTAAAATTCAGAAGAATAGAAATTTGTGGTTCTTTACTGCAGGATTTCTGCTGGTGATACTTTTTAATACCGAACTGTATCCTATGCTGGTCGAGCGTTCGGCTGAGGATACGGACTATGGCACATTTGTGCAGCGTGTGGATAAGGGTGAGGTGAAGACGATAAAGATGCAGGAAGGTTATGCCTATTATGTGGTGGTGCAGGACGGCAAAGACAGGCTCTGCAAGACAGGTATGATGAATGACCCTGGATTGGTGGATCGTCTGCTTGAGGCCAAGAGTCCCAACGAAGATGGCCGAATACGGTTTAGCACCGAAGTGCCTCAGCCGAATTCACCTATTGTGAGCTTTTTGCTGTTGTGGGTAATGCCGGCGCTGATATGCTATCTGATCTGGAGAGTGGTGTTCAAGCGCATAGGCGGTGGCAAGAAGGGCAGCTTTATGAGTTTTGGCCAGAATGAGGTCAAGGTCTATGCCGACAAGGCCGTGAAGACTACTTTTGCCGATGTTGCTGGCCAGGATGAGGCCAAAGAGGCGCTAAGTGAGATTGTTGATTTTCTTCATAATCCTAATAAGTATGCCGAGATTGGGGCTTCCCTGCCCAAGGGAGCTCTTCTCGTAGGGCCTCCGGGAACGGGCAAGACCCTCATAGCGAGAGCAGTTGCCGGAGAGGCAGGGGTCCCTTTCTTCTCAATGTCGGGGTCGGAATTCGTGCAAATGTTTGTGGGTATGGGTGCCAGCAAGGTGCGCGACCTATTCAAGCAGGCCAATGAGAAGGCTCCCTGCATTGTGTTCATCGACGAGATCGATGCCATCGGAAAGCGTCGCGAAAGCGGCGTCTATGGCGGAGGAAACGATGAACGTGAACAGACTCTCAACCAGCTGCTTACCGAGATGGACGGATTTGACGCCCGCAAGGGTGTGGTGATATTGGCCGCTACCAATCGGCCGGAGAGCCTTGACAAGGCGCTTCTGCGCCCAGGACGTTTCGACCGTCGCATACCGATGGAACTGCCTGATCTGGATGGCCGGTCGGCCATATTGAATGTGCATCTGCAAAAGGTTAGGCATAGTGATATAGATATCGATGTGGTGGCACGAGCTACTTCGGGGTGTAGTGGAGCAGAAATGGCCAATATCGTCAACGAGGCGGCCTTGCGTGCAGTGAGATTGGGCCGCAATGAGGTGATTACTGAGGATCTCGAGGAGAGTGTGGAAACTGTCATGGCGGGTGCCCAGAAGCGTGGGAAGCGGGTGAACGATCGCGAACGCCAGCTCATAGCCTATCATGAGATCGGCCACGCAATGGTGGCTGCCGTGTTGGGTGGCAACGCCCCGGTACACAAGATTACCATCGTGCCTCGCACTTCAGGAACTTTGGGCTACACGATGCAGGTTGATTCTGAGGAGCAGGTTTTGATGAGCCAGAAGGAACTCTTTGGGCGCATCGTGACTCTCACTGGAGGTCGTGCTGCCGAAGAGGAATTCTTTGGGGTGAGGACCACTGGCGCTACTAACGATATAGAGCAGGCCACTAGGCTGGCCCGGGCCATGGTGACCCAATACGGCATGAGCCGCAGATACGATATGATGGGGCTTAGAACTCATGGCGGTTATCTGGGCGACGAGGGCTCTATGACGTGCGGACCGGAGACGGCCGCCAACGTGGATTCCGAGGTGCTTACGATGATTCAGAAGGCTCATCGCAAGGCCCGTAGGATCTTGGCAGATAATAAGGAGGCTGTGGATGCGGCGTCGAAGCTGCTGCTTGAAAAAGAAACCATCACAGGCACGGAATTCATGGAGATAGTCAGCCGCTATTGGCACAGAAGTCTGGAAAATGAGTCTTAAAAATTGTATAATACATCAAAAAAGTAGATACTTATGTTAGTGTTGTTAATTATGCTGATCACCATGGGTTCGGTGATGCTTATCTCCAAAATTGGCGGCAATAGTGCCATAAAGAAAATCCGTAGGATGCGTTGTCTTGATAAGCTGCATGATAAAGATGCCGGTCAGGATGATAAAGGAATATGACTTGTCTTTGATAATAAAATAGCTACAATCATTAATACGACAAGGCATGTGCCGCAGGGATGCGCCCATGCCTTTTTTTTATAGCTTCTTGTTGCGGAATTCGTGGGGCGTGACTCCTGTCTGCTGGCGGAAAAACCTCACGAACGTGGAATCTGATGCGAAGTTGAGGTCGAAGGCAATGTCGGTGACGGGGTCTGATGTGTAGGTAAGCCTCCTTTTGGCCTCGATAACCAGCAGGGTGGCAATCCAATCGTGGGGCGAACGCCGGGTGGCGGCGGTAACTGATGCCGACAGGTATTTGGGGGTGACGCATAGTTTGTCGGCGTAATAGCTTACCTGGTGGTGGCTTACTACGTCGGTGACTAGCAGAGAGAGGAATTGGCGCGACAGCGTGGCCTTGCGGCTGGTGTGCGGCAAGGCGGGAAGCATCTCGCTGCTGCCTGATCTGGCCATCAGCACAGCGGAGGCCAGTAGGCTGAAATGCAGCATGTGGTTTTCGGTGTCGAGCTCGGATTGGAGCCTGCGTCGCAGGATGGTGAGCACCTCTACCATCTCGCTGACCGATTCTGGGTTGAGCCGAAAGGATCTCAGTTCCACGAGCGCGTTGATTTGCGACTCTATGTCTGGTTTGATGGGGATCTCTAGGTTGGGTATAGGGATCTTCTTGATCAGGCTTTGCGGCACATACACCCACCAAAGGTGGGTGTCGGGACTGCTGTTCAAGAGTGTCATAATCTGGTGGGGCAGCATCAGGAACGACATGTTCCTCTCGATATGGTATCGTGTGGCGTTGACGTCGCACTCTATTTCGCCGTCGGTTATTATGCCTATCAAGATTCCGTCTATCAATATGGTCTTTGCTGTGCTTAGTGGACCGTGGCGCTCGTTGACGGCGATTTTCATATAGTCGTCCGGTCTATCTGCTGAGGTCATGGTTGGTGTCTGGCCATATGTGGGTTAGAACCTGTACACTGCAGAGAGCATATATCTGATGTTGGCTACGCCGCCATCGTTGTCGTGCTCGTAGTATTCGGTGCTTTGCTCGGAGTTGGTGGTCTTCTTGCCATACTGGGCGTGGGTGTATTCCACTTCG
>JAKSMS010000079.1 GCA_024400415.1 Bacteroidales bacterium
AGAAAGACTTTTCCAGTCAGAGGGCATGGCGTCCAGAGACTGGAAAAATCTATTGTCACTGGCTGGGCATCCGAGCAGCAGTCACTTCATACCGCCCGTCCGCTCAGCAACTTGTACTCTATTTGATTATTTGCAGTTGATAGCAGCGAGAGCGATGCTGTAGAGCTTGGTGTTCACGGAGTCGCCACGGCTGGTGAGCACGCAGGGAACCTTGGCACCTACTACCATGCAGGCCAGCTCAGCGCCGGCAAACTTGGTGCAAGCCTTGTAGAACACGTTGCCGGTCTCCAGGTTGGGGAAGAGGAGACAGTCGGCGTCGCCAGCCACTGGGCTGGAGAGCTTCTTGGTCTCAGCAGCCTCTTTGTTCACGGCGATGTCGAGAGACAGAGGACCCTCTACTACGCAGCCCTTGATCTGGCCGCGGCTGTTCTGTGAGGTAAGCAGGGCAGCGTCAACGCAGCTCTGGATACCGGTGAGCATCTGCTCGGTTGGGCAGATAACGGCCACCTTTGGCTTCTCGATCTCGAGGCTCTTGGCGGTCTTCACAAGGTAGTTGAGGATGGCGGTCTTCTGCTTCAGGTCTGGAGCTGGGATGATAGCCACGTCGGAGCAGACGAGGAGCTTGTGGTAGGCAGGAACCTCGAATACGGCCATGTGGGTGAGCATGTCGGCCTTGGTGCCAGGCATGAGGCCCTTCTCCTTGTTGAGGATAGCCTTCATGTACTTGTCGGTAGAGAGCAGACCCTTCATCAGGAAGTCGCCCTGGCCTTCGCGGATGAGCTCAACAGCCTTCACGCCGGCCTTGGTCTCGTCAGCCTCCTGCACGAGGGTGAACTTGTTCACGTCGATGCCTTCCTCAGCGCACACCTTCTTGATGGTGTCGATGTCGCCTACGAGGGTACCCTCTACAAAGCCCTTATCGATAGCCATGCTTACTGCTCCGATGGTGTGGGAGTCGTTTGCATAGGCAGCTACAATTCTTTTCTTACCCTTGCTCTTAGCAAGTTCAACGAGGTCGTTTAATTTAGTAATCATAATGTTATATATATTTTAAATATTATAAACGTCGAAATTATGACTGCAAAGATACGACTTTTTTTTGAAAAGCGCGCTTTTTCAGTCAGCAAATATCGCCCCACTGCGCTTTTTTTCTTGGCGCAGCACCATCGGCACTAAAAGTTGACCGACACGACATACTGGCACCTTACCGGCTTGCCATTATGCTTGGCGGGGCTCCACTTAGGCGCTGCGGCCACCACGCGCATTGCCTCAAAATTCGCAGCACAATTGAATCCGCGCAGCACTTTTACGTAACTTATCGACCCATCCTTTTCAATAATGATTTCCACAAACACCTTTCCGCCCACATCGGCTTGCAAGCGCACATTCGACAACATGTAGTTCTTCCAACCATCCTTGGTACCGCCGAGCATAGGTTCAACCTCCAGGAACACGAAAATCTCTTCTTCCCCAGCACCGCGTTCCTCGGGAGTCTTCCCCATCAGCCAGTCTTCCATATCCTGCAGGCATCTGCAATCCAGACTCGCCATGCCCTTTTCGCCGCACGACACGAGACTCAGCGGATTGCCGTTGTTCTTGAGCAGCATCCACTTGCGGCCAGCCAGTTCCACCCAGTCGCCATTTTCGCCACGCTGGATCTGCCCGATGATGGTCGAAATCGCCGCGAGGGCAGCATCCTTCGTAGCGGCCACCACGCAGGTATCCGCCCCTACAACCGTCACCTGATCGCCCTCAGCCGCCAATCCGCAGTTGCTAAATGGGTAGACAGGCGTTTTATACGAGTCTGTCCGAACCTCCTGAGCCACAGCACCCGAGCCCATCATAGCCATCGCCACGACGGAGCACAGCAGAAGCTTACCAAATATTCTTTTCATATCCTTAGAGATTGATAATTCGACTGCAAAGATACGACTTTTTTTGGAATCACGCCCAAATTATCGACCATCTTTCAGATTCGTCGGCAGGCACCACCCCTCGAAGATCTCATCAAACGGAGGAAGCCTGCTATGGTCATAGCGGCAACGTGAATCTATAGAGTAGACCGTGTCGTGACGGGTATAGTCGAATGCCTCTAAAGAATAGCAATAACTTGGAGCATAGCTCGTTGTGATCGGTCCAAGCTCCGGAATGCCTTCCACCACTCTCTCCACTGCACGCGAGACCCTGAGACTGGTCTTGATATGATTATGGGGATCCGCCATCAAAAACATCGGAACGCCGTTGTCCACCTTGAATTCCTGGTCGGAAGTGAATGCCCGCCTAACCACCGCGGACTGGTCCATACCCTGGTCCAAATCCCATCGTGCGTCATAGAAGAATCTAACGTCGGCCATGTCGTACCCCAACGACGTCAGCTGCGAGCGGTACTGCTTTGAGAAATGACTGATATTGTCAGACAAAGAAGCCTCCTCTAAATCGCCATCTGCGCCGGGCACCAACCGGTGCAGGTTGTTGAGTTCTGCCACCAGATAGACCCTCCACACATTTGTGTCGCACGACCGATACAGTTGAAGCACCTCATTACGCAGATGTTCCTGGCACGGAGAGCAATGCGAACTGAAAAAATAGACGGCCTTGAAATGGGTCGTATCGCTGCCAAGAACCTCCACCAGTTCGTCGGCATTCAGGATTGCCGCTTCCGCCGAAAGGGCCTCTTGCTGCATCAGTTCCCATTGCGGTCGAGTGCAGGAACACAAAGCAGCCAATACAAATAATACTGCCAGCAGCGTAGGCTTCCACACCTGGCCGCCACCCATAATCACTACAGCATGATTCGACTTGCCGTAGCCACCAATCAGTTGCGATAGTTTTCTCTCGATCATAGCGTC
>JAKSMS010000008.1 GCA_024400415.1 Bacteroidales bacterium
AGCAGAAGAAAGACAAGTGGGTTAACCGCGAGCCTAAGTTTGCTAAGGGCGTAGTACGCGGCGAGGCCGTTAAGGGCTCCGACAACCAGGGCATCCTCCTCATCTACGGTGAGACCGAAGGCTTCAAGCCAACCCAGCACAACCGCATGGTCATCAACCAGCTCTCCGACTGCATGGAAATCACCGCTCTCGAGGTTATCCGCGAGAAGATGGGCGGCACCTACAGCCCTTCAGTATCAGTTAGCGGCGAAATCCTGCCTACCGGCCAGGTAACTTGGCTGTTCTACATCAACGTAAACCCAGAGACCTCAAAGGATGTTGAGAATGCAGCTATCGAGATCATCAAGGGCTACCAGCAAAATGGTCCTGACGCCGTTACCCTCAGCAAGGTACAGGAGCAGCAGATCATCAACCGCGGTACCGCTATGGACAACAACGGTTTCTGGATGGGCCAGATCGTAAGCAGCTACCAGTACAACGAGAACAACGACGCCAACGGCTCACTCGAAGAGTACGGCAAGCAGGTTAAGTCTGTTACTGCTGACGAAATCAAGGCTATGGCTCAGAAGTTCCTCAACCTGAACAACTACGCTGTAATCACCCTCGTTCCTGAGACCAAATAATCTCACATACGAGTAATCCTAACAAAAGGCTGGCCCAACGGCCAGCCTTTTACTATTCACGCAATAAAAAAAGCTTTCGCGCGTTAATATATAATATGAAAGAAATCCTCATCGTCACCCTATTCGCCTGCGCAGTCGTAGGGCTCTGCATTGCCGGACTCGGCATCAAGATGTTCTTCAAGAAAAACGGAGAATTCAAGCGCCACTGCAATGCCGTCGACCCCCTCACAGGCCAGCGCAGCGGATGCCAATGTGCCGCCAAGTCGGTACTGACAGATTGCAACCACGGCCCCAAATACCACCCGCTCGAGGTCAACAAAGAACTCCTCGAGGAATGCGGAACCCTAAGCAAATAGACTCAAACGCGCCCATCCATTATGGAACAGACCTTCAAACCCATACTGCCCGCCTACCTCACCAATAGGCCCGACGAATCCCACAAAGGATACTACGGCCACGCCTTGCTCATAGCCGGAAGCCTGGGCAAAATGGGCGCCGCAGTACTGGCCGCCAAGGCCTGCCTCAGAAGCGGCGTAGGCCTGCTCACCGTACATGTGCCACGATGCGGCGTTGATATCATGCAGACCGCAGTCCCTGAAGCCATGATCAGCATCGACGCCGACCTATCCAAATTCACCCAAGCGCCATCCAACCTCGACCGCTACGACGCAATTGCCATCGGTCCCGGACTAGGCACCGAGCCCACTACAGCATGGGCAATGGAAAAACTCCTCCGCTGTCGGAACAAGCAGCCGCTGGTGATCGACGCCGACGCCCTCAATCTGCTCGCCCAACACGACGAGTGGCTCCCGCTCATCAAAGGATCGCTGCTTACGCCACATGCAGCAGAATTCGAACGCCTCTTCGGCTCCGCCGAGGGCGAGGAGCGGATAGCGCTCCAACGATCCATGGCCCAAGATCTGGGATGCGACATCCTCTATAAAGGCCACCACAGCCGAGTGGCTATCCGCACAGGAGAAGTATTCGTCAACACAACAGGCAATTCCGGAATGGCCACCGGCGGCAGCGGAGATGTGCTGACCGGGATCGCACTCGGACTATGCGCACAGCGCAAAGGATTTGAAAAACACGGCCTTGCCACCGGCGGCATGCCCGAACTGCTCACAGCCGTGTACATTCACGGCAAAAGTGCCGACATTGCCATCAAAAAACAGTCAAAAGCAAGTCTTATCGCATCCGATATCATAGAGAACATCAAGTATGCAATTGACTAATACATACATCATTACAATATAAAGATAAAAAAAGTTTCAAAAATATTTTGTCAATTCCGAAAAAGTGCGTACTTTTGCACCCGATTTCGAGAGAGAAATATTCCTCAATAGCTCAGTTGGTTAGAGCACCTGACTGTTAATCAGGGGGTCGCAGGTTCAAGTCCTGCTTGGGGAGCAAAGACAGAGTCACTCAAATGTGGCTCTTTTTGTTTTCCACAGAAACACAGAATACCATCATCCACTAGAATCGCTTCCTTGACGCTTCCGCGACATACCTCCGACTATTCTCCGACTAATCTCCGGGTCAACTCCGATAAAAAAGCCCGAGAAATACCATAGATACAAACCCATTATCCCAAAGAAAAAACGGACCAAAAAGTTATCAACAGCCATTTTGTAGATAACTCATTTGCGGTTGCGGACTTTTTGCTTATTATATTATGTAATTTTGCATTTTGAAATAATACGCGCAAAATGGAAGAAAACGAACTGAATCTGACGGCCAACTATGGCGATGACAGCATTGTACACCTTGAAGACATGGAGCACATCCGCCTGCGTCCCGGTATGTATATCGGCAAACTCGGCGATGGTTCGAGCCACGACGACGGCATATATGTGCTCATCAAAGAGGTTATTGACAATGCCATCGACGAATACACCTCGGGTTTCGGCAAGAAGGTGGAGGTAAAGATCAACTTTGGCGAACGCCGAGTAAGCATCCGCGACTACGGCCGAGGCATACCTCTGGGCAAAATGGTGGAAGCCGTCAGCAAACTGAACACGGGAGCAAAGTACGACAGCAAGGTGTTTCAAAAGTCAGTCGGACTGAACGGCGTAGGTACCAAGGCCGTGAATGCGCTCAGCAGCTACTTCAAAGTGACTGCCATCCGCGACGGCAAATGCCGCACCGCTGAATTTTGCGAGGGAAAACTGACCAACGATAGCGGAATCATCCCTTACGAGGGCGAGGACACCGGCACCTTGGTAGAGTTCGTTCCCGACCACAAGCTGTTCGGCAACTTCCATTTCGTGAACGAATACGTAGAAAAGCGAGTATGGAACTACTGCTACCTCAACCGCGGGCTCACCTTCTACTACAACGACAAGCGCTATTATTCCAAAAACGGACTGCTGGACCTGCTAGACAACAACATGGACTCGGCCGCCCTCTACCCTATCATACACATTAAGGACGACGACTTTGAGGCTGCCTTTACCCACGTGAACGGACAGAGCAGCGACTACTACTACTCGTTTGTCAACGGCCAGCACACCACCGAAGGCGGCACACACCAGTCCGCATTCCGCGAGGCCTATGCAAGGGTGGTAAAGGAATTCTACAAGAAAGACTGCGAACCCGCCGACTGCCGACAAGGCCTAGTATGCGCACTCTGCATTAGAATCCAAGAACCGGTATTCGAAGCCCAAACCAAAACCAAACTAGGCTCCACACATCTAGCGCCGAACAAGACCGACGGCACCAACGACAGCCCTTACATCAAGACCTACGTGCTAGACATACTAAAGCGCCATCTCGACAACTATCTGCACATGCACGCCGATACTGCCGAGGCCCTTTTGGCAAAAATCAATGCCAACGAAAAAGAGCGAAAAGAAATCGCAGGCATCAAGAAAGTGGCACGTGATGCAGGCAAGCGTGCCAGCCTAAACAACTCCAAGCTGCGCGACTGCCACGTGCACTACAACACCAACCATGCACGCAGACTGGAAAGCACCATCTTCATCACCGAGGGTCTTTCGGCAAGCGGAAGCATCACCAAATGCCGCGACGTAGAGACTCAGGCCGTATTCAGCCTGAGAGGCAAACCCAAGAATTCGGTAAGCCTCAACAAAGTGGACGTATACAAAAACGAAGAGCTCAACCTGCTCCACAACGCCTTGGACATCGACGACGGCATAGAGAACCTACGATACAACAACGTGGTGATTGCCACCGATGCCGATGTCGACGGCATGCACATACGCCTGCTGCTGCTCACCTTCTTCCTAAAGTTCTATCCCGAACTCGTGCGCACCGGCCACGTATATATCCTTCAGACGCCCCTGTTCCGCGTGCGCAACAAGCAGAAAACTCGTTACTGCTACAGCGACGAAGAACGAATAGACGCCATCAACTCGCTTCCCGGCGCTGAAATCACCCGATTCAAAGGTCTTGGCGAAATATCGCCCGACGAATTTAAGGGCTTTATCGACCAAGATATGCGACTCGACCCAGTATTGCTCCACAAAGAATTCGACACGAAGGGAGTGCTGCAGTTCTACATGGGAGCCAACTCCGCAGAACGTCGCGACTTCATCATGAAAAACCTAAGAATCGAAGACGATGAGTCGATTGTGCTGACATAAGAAATAGACTCAAAAATCAACTTTTTTAAAGAAAAATTTGGTCAATTAGAAAAAACGTACTATTATTGCACAAAATTTGAAGCAATGAAACCAACAAGAACTCGCAAGAAAAACCTGATAGTCAGCTATAAGAACCTGACCCCCGAACTACTCGAACTGCTCAAACAGACCTATCCAGAAGGCTATAAGGACTATATACAGCGCTTCGAAAAGCCAAACGGCGAAACAATCTTTGTGGTGTCAATCGAAACCGAAGAAACCTGCTATATGGTGAAAATGGACGTAAAAGTAGACTCCGCTATGGCCGCAGATGCCGAACTCGACAAAGAGATGTACGGCGACGAGGAAGAGAGCGACCTCGAGTTTGAGGGCCTCGATGCAGTAGAAAAAGAAGACGACCCAGAACACCGCGAAACCCGCCTCCATCACGGCAACTACGAGGAAGAGCTTGACCCAAAAGCCAAACTCAAAAAGAACGTAGAACTCTCTAAAGAACTGGCCGAAGCCTTTGGCGACGACGACACCGATGAATATGACGACGACTATGTGGATGATGACGACGAGGATGACGACATAGACGAAAAAGACGATATGGAAGACGATTTTGAGCCATCATTGGAAGACATCATGGGCATTGAAGACGAGATGGGGAACCTAATCCTGCCAGAAGATGCCGAACTGGCCGACAAACACAAAGGCACCAAGAAGGCAACCAAAAAAACAGCCGAACCTGCCGAACCCAAGAAGAGAGGCCGCAAGAAGAAAGAAGAGTAGCCACCACCTACCCTGCACAACACATAAAATCCTCGCCCAACGGCGGGGATTCTTTTTTCTCTCAAACAAATAATAAGAAATAGCCGCTATTCGTAGAAATGCATTTCTGTCAGGTATTCATACACAGGCTCGGTCAGAAGGTACTGTACGCTATGTTTTAGGGCAATCTGGCTGCGAATATAGCTAGATGAAATATCCATCATAGGCACATCAACTATTGTGACATGCGGATGTCCCGCAAAAGGGTTATCCTCAAATCTGGGACGGGGATAGACAAATATCTGGTAATTATCAAGAATATACTGGTAATTGCGCCAGCGATGGAATCCTGCCAGATTGTCCCCACCCATAATGAGACAGAACTGATAGTCGGGATATCGTTCCGAAAGTTCAGCCAATGTGACACAAGTATAGGAGGGTATTGGCAAGTGAAATTCCACATCGCAGGCTCGAAGGCGGTAATTGTCGTCTATTGCGCGGCGGACCATCTGCATGCGATGGTGGTCTGCCAGAAGAGTTCGACGTTCCTTGAAAGGGTTCTGCGGCGAAACGACAAACCACACCTCATCGAGATCGCTATTATGCAGCATCGCATTGGCAATAATGAGATGGCCGACATGAATGGGATTAAACGAGCCGAAAAAGAGGCCAACTTTCTTGTGCTTTGGTGACGGGTTCATTACGGATTGGTTACTAAAAAGGCCATCTTGCGACGGCCTATGTCATTATCTGATCCTCAACATAGGTTGAGGCGGATCATCCTAATAGTATTTATATTTAGTGCCTACTGCAATATGGCGCAGTTTGTTGCCCTTGAAGGTATATATCTCATAAACCTCGCCAGCACCAGAAACCACCTTGAGCACGGCCACATCGGAGGTATATGACTTGGGGTACTTGGTGAAGAAGGTATGGAACACATCGTCCTTAGTCACGCCCGGATGCAGTCCATTATCGAGAATAATCTCAGGATCGGTCACCTTGGCGGCAAGCACCTCGCAAAGGCCGGTATGAATACTGCGGTATACATCAATAAAGCTGCCGTCGAGACGGCGGATAGAGTTTACTGATACCGACATCGAGTCATAATAAGTCTTATATCCAACCTCACGATACCATTGGAGCTGGTCGGAGGTCAGATACTGCTCTACGGTCTCAAACTTGCCGAATGGATAAATCACATAGTCGGCAAGGGAATAGATGGTCATGGTGTCGCAATATACCTTGATATCCTTGATCATATATTCTGCACGAGAGTAGTTCATCATGCGCATAGCCTTGGCGCGGGAGCTGACCTCTTGGCCGAAGCTGATGGCCACAAGCATCATCATGGCCGAGAGTAGTACGAGTTTCTTCATTGACACTATTTATTATGAATACTATTATATATAACGCAAGGCACAAAAAGATATTTTGTGCCTTGCATAATATTTTTCGTTTTACGGATTAACGAACAACATTGAGGCGGCTGGTAGCAAGACCCTTGTCGGTCTTAACGGTTACCATGTAGGTACCAGCTGCGTAGTTCTGAGTGTTAACCTGGAGTGCTTCAGCGTTAACATTGCTGTTTACGTAAACCTCCTGGCCGATAGCGTTGATGATGCGTACCTCGCGGATTGCCTCAGCAGCGTTAACGTTAACCATGTTGGTGGCTGGGTTAGGATATACGTTGAGAACAACATCGCTAGCAACCTGGTCGATGCCTACGTAAGGAGCGTTGATGTAAGCGGTCTGAGTAGCGTTGGCAACACGGCGGTTGAGTATGTCGGTGCTGTAGTTGCTTACGAAAGCGATGAGCTTGCAACGGCATACAGCGTAAGACTGAGGAACGGTGTATTCATAGTTCTTTGAGTAGCTGCCGCTCTGGATGTCCTCGCCCCATACGTCGGTGATGGCGTGGCGCATTACGTGCATGTGCTCAATTCTACCAGCACCTGCCTGAGAATAGAGCAGAGAGTCCTCCATGAGGTAGAGGGAGATGCGTGGATTCTGGAGGCCGTTAGTGGTACCGCTTACGGTGCAGCTGAGCTTGCGGGTAGCTGGATCAAAGCTTACATTGCTGATAGCAACTGAAGAGAATGTAGGAATTGCGAGAGCTGCATCAAGCTTAGCAGCGTTCACGGCTGCCTGCTGAGGAACCTCTACTGGGGTAGTGCCGCTGCCATCGCCAAATTCTACAGAACGGTCGAACATTGCGCCTGGAGCATAGGTGCTGCCGCCGGCATTGTAGAAAGCAAGGAGTGCATTGTTCTCTGGGCAGGTCATCTCGTCGTCGTAGTAGCCAGCGTGGTGCTTCAGCCAGATGTAGTTGGTCTTGCCAGCGAGACCCTCCTCGAGACGCTGCTCGCCGCCTGGGCACTGTGGGCACTTGCCAGTAGTGAAGTGCTCGAGAAGAACGGTACGCTCTACAGCGTTGGTAGCATCGTATACATAGGTAGAAGTGGTAGCGCTGTTGTCAGCAACATCGTCAGCCTGGCCATTAGGATTAGCAACGGTAGCCTCCACGGTGTAGGTGCCTTCTACAGACTCCATGAATGGGGTATTGAAGGTGTAGGTGTAGGTCTGGTTGTAAGCAAGGTTGATGCCGGTAACGGTCTCGGTAGCGGTAGGAGCACCACCATTTACGGTATAGTAAGCCTCGAATTGGGTAAGAGGCTGAACGCCCTTGTTGCGAACGGTAACCTTAACCTGGCTAACAGCATTCATAGGAGAGTAGCCTGACATAGAAGCCGAAACAGCCATAATCTCATCGGCAGGAGGAACGCAAACATTTACGTTGTCGAGCAACAGAACGAAGCCATCGTTGGTCTGATCTACGAAAGCGACGTAGATGTTCTGGCCAGCATAAGCGCTGAGGTCGATCATGAATGACTCCCACTCATCGCCCGGGATGTAGGTCTGAACGGTGGTGAAGCTTGACTTCTGGTTGTCGGTGGTAGAAATCTTAACGGTAAGTCCATCAGGATAGCTTGCATTATAGTTCATAGCGTCGAACATCACTGCATAACCTGCTGCAGGAATGTTCAGCTGTGGGGTAACAAGCCAACGGTCGGCAACTGTAGGTGGGTTGAAATAAGAGGTAGTCCACACGCAAGGAGCAGGATTACCAGTAACGGTGCAAGCGGTCCAAGCGCCGCCCTGGAAATCAGAGTAGTAAACCTGGTTGTTGTCGTTGTACATAGTCCAACCGGCAGGAACACCAGCATTAAACCC
The DNA here is from genome assembly GCA_024400415.1 of Bacteroidales bacterium. Taxonomy (GTDB): domain Bacteria; phylum Bacteroidota; class Bacteroidia; order Bacteroidales; family P3; genus Colimorpha. Next base: position 8,216 of record JAKSMS010000008.1, read on the forward strand.
CTCGTTCAAGAGCGACTGAGCGCTCATGGTTGCAGCCATACAGAGAGCTGCGAGAGAAAGTAACAGTTTTTTCATATTGGTTAATTTTAATGAATAATTACACTTCTATAATTCGGTGCAAAATTACAAAAAAAAAATCATTCACACAAATAATTTTTATCATTCATGTTTTTTTTCGTATCTTTGTTATCGATTAATCAACCCAGAAAGCACGCATCGCACCTGGTTATCAACCAATAACAGATTTATGAACTATCCAACAGTCATTGCCAATCAACTCAACATCGGAGTACGCCAAGTAGAAAAAACCATCGAACTCCTCAGCCAAGGAGCCACCGTGCCCTTTATTGCGCGTTACCGCAAAGAGGCCACCGGTTCGCTCAACGAAGTGCAGATCGCCGCCATTCGCGACATGTGGCTAAAGCTTCAGGAGCTCGACAAGCGCCGCGAAGCCGTCATTGAGTCGATTCAAGAACAAGGCAAGATGACGCCCGAGCTGATGGCCCAGCTTCAAGAAGCCGCCAGCATGACCGAGCTCGAAGACCTCTACCTCCCCTACCGGCCCAAGCGACGCACCCGCGCCACCATGGCCATCGAGAAAGGCCTCGAACCCCTCGCCGACGACCTCGCCAAGCAGTATCAATGCCACGTTGAAGACCTAGCAGCCAAATACATCGACCCCGACAAGGGCGTCGCTACGGCAGAAGAGGCCCTCGCTGGAGCGCGAGATATCATTGCCGAACGCGTGAGCGAAGACGCCTCATCGCGCAACAAGGTGCGCAACCAATTCCGCCGCACGGCACAGATCACCTCCAAGCTGGTAAAATCCAAAGAAGAAGAGGCCGGCAAGTTCCAATCCTGGTTCGACTGGACCGAGCACGCCATGAAGGCCCCCAGCCATCGCATACTAGCCATGCTCCGAGGCGCCGACGAGGGAGTATTGCGCGTGCACATCCAGCCCGAAAGCGACACCCAGATACTCGACGCCCTCGACCGCCAATGGGTGCGCGGCAGCCACGAATCCTCCGAACAGATACAGCTAGCCGTACACGACGGCTACAAGCGCCTCCTGGCTCCCAGCATCGAGAACGAGATGCTCAACCAAATCAAGGAAAAGGCCGACCGCGAAGCCATCAAAGTGTTCGCCGAAAACCTGCGCCAGCTGCTGCTCGCCTCGCCCCTCGGACAGAAACGCACCCTAGCCATCGACCCAGGATTCCGCACCGGATGCAAAGTCGTGTGCCTCGACGCCCAAGGCCAGCTCATCCACAACGAGACCATCTACCCCTTCACCTCCGTGCGCGAAGAGCGCAACGCCGTGAGCAAGATCGAAAACCTCGTCGAAGCCTTCCACATCGAGGCCATAGCCATCGGCAACGGCACCGCCGGCCGCGAGACCGAAGAGGTGGTCAAGCGCTGCCACTTCAAGCAGAAGCTCATAGCCGTGATGGTGAGCGAAAACGGAGCCTCCGTATACTCAGCCAGCGACGTCGCCCGCCGCGAATTCCCCGACTACGACGTGACCGTGCGCGGAGCCGTAAGCATCGGCCGCCGACTCATGGACCCCCTCTCCGAGCTAGTCAAGATAGACCCAAAGAGCATCGGCGTAGGCCAATACCAGCACGACGTAGACCAAACCCTGCTGCAAGAAAGCCTCAACGACACCGTGGTGAGCTGCGTGAACAGCGTAGGCGTAGAGCTCAACACCGCCAGCCGCGAACTCCTCTCCTACGTAAGCGGCATAGGACCCGCCCTGGCCGACAAGATAGTGACCTACCGCAACAAGAACGGCGCCTTCAAGAACCGCCACGAACTCCTTCAAGTAGAACGCCTCGGCAACAAAGCCTTCGAACAATGCGCCGGATTCCTGCGTGTGCGCGAAAGCGACAACCCACTAGACCGCAGCGCCGTACATCCCGAGCGCTATCCCCTCGTCGAGAAAATGGCCAAGAGCGTGGGCTGCAACGTAGACGAACTGATGAAGAGCCGCGAACTGCGCAGCAAGATAGACCTAGACCAATTCGCCACCGCCGACTGCGGCCTGCCCACGCTGCAAGACATCATGAAGGAGCTCGACAAGCCCGGACTCGACCCACGCGCCAAGTTCGAAGTGTTCGAGTTCGACAAGAACGTGTCGCGCATCGAAGACCTCAAAGAGGGAATGATACTGCCCGGCATAGTGACCAACATCACAGCCTTTGGCGCCTTTGTGGACCTAGGCGTGCACCAAGACGGCCTCGTGCACATCAGCCAGATGGCCAACCGCCGCGTAAACGACCCCAACGAGGTGGTCCACCTCCATCAGCACGTGATGGTGAAGGTAATCGAGGTCGACCTCAAGCGCCACCGCATCAGCCTAAGCATGAAACAATAACGAATACAAACCCAATACACCACTTTTTGGGCAGCCGGAAATCGCCGGCTGCCTTTTTTTACGTGCCGAAGCGCCGCCCCATCAGCCAAGGCCTATCGGGCACACAGCTCCTTCCAAACTGGCGCATTTGTGCTATATATGTGCTATATATGTGCTATATATGTGCTATATTTCTGCTATTCTATAGAGATAGGACATATATAGCACATATATAGCACATATATAGCACAAATGACTGAGATAATACAGAGCCAAGGCGGCAATGGGAGCGATTTAACGTGCTGATTCTATTCTAGAACGGGGCAATAAAATGGGAGATTCTGCGTTTATGCGGCACAACTGTATCGACTATGAAGAAACTCCTCGCCACCGCCCTGCTGGCCTGCCTATGCGCCTTATCCCTAGCGCAGCCCGACGCGAAAGACCTCGCCCTGCTGCGCACCACCATCAACGGACGGATGGTGGAGGTGCCGCGCACGCATGAGAACCGCAGCTATATCTGCTACGACATACGCGAGCCCTTTGTGGAGCACGACACCACCTTCCTCTTCCGCCGCTACACGGTCAGGAAATGCGACACCTGCAACCTACAGAAAGCCCGCATGGAGTTCTCCTACTACATCAGCTTTGCCAAGGAGAAGAACCACCTAGAGCACGTTCGGGCAATGACTCTGAGCAATCTGGACGAGCAGCCCCCGGCCGACGAGCAGCAATCGGAGGAATGGGTGCTGGACGATATTGAGATAGCCAGCAACGACCTTAAGGACATTCCCCGCACCTGGTACCAGCTGGTAAAATACAACGACCGCTACTATCTAAGCTGCGAACGGCCTGCCGTGATACAGTTCACCGAGAACTATATTGTGAACCACTACTCCGACGGCACCTGGCGCAGCCAGCTGACCGACGTGAAGATCAAAGACAAGAAAAACTTCAGCTACAAGGAGGACGGCCTCCCCTGCGAGATTCGGGCCTCAAAAGTGGTCAAAGGGCTGTATGTACTCACATCCACCACTCCTAATGGGAATATCGTAAAGGAGGCTCTCTGCCCGGAGGAGTCGGTCAAGTACTTCGACCTCATCGACCGCTGCGGAGAGCCTCTCGGCAAGATGGCGTTCGCTGGATATCAGGAGATAGACTTCGACAAGCTGTAATCTGCCGTATTACTTGCGCCTGAGGTGCACGAATGGGATGAGCACCTCTTCGAGCGACACGCCTCCGTGCTGGAAGGTGTTCATATAGTATTGCACGTACTGATTGTAGTTGTTGGGGTAGGCAAAGAAGTCGCCCGAACGGGCAAAGATGTAGGGGCGCGAAGTGGCGTGGAGGGCTGGCAGGAATCCGTTCTTGGACGACACCTCGAAGACCTGCTTGGGGCTGTATTCGAGCAGGCGTCCCTGCTTGTAGCGGAGGTTGACGCTGACATCCTTGTCGCCCTTGATGCGGACGGGGTTGTCCACTCTGGTGGAGCCGTGGTCGGTGGTGATGATCACGTCTACATCCTTCTCGGCCAGCACCTTGAGGCAGTCGAGCAGCGGGGAATGCTCGAACCAGGAGAGGGTGATGGAGCGATAGCCCTTTTCGTCGGCGGCCAGTTCGCGCACGATATTGCTGTCGGTGCGGGCGTGAGAGAGCATGTCGATGAAGTTGTAGATGATGACGTTGAGCTTGTTGTGGAGAAGGTTGGGCAGCTGGTCGACCACCTTCTTGCCGTATTGGGCGTTGAGCACCTTGTTGTAGGTGTGTCGGAGGTTGTAGCCATGACGGCGCAGATTCTCGTCGAGGAGTTCCGACTCGTGGTCGTTCTTATGGCCGTCTTCGCCTTCGTTGACCCAATACTGGGGATACTTCTTCTCGATTTCGGATGGCATCAGGCCGGCGAACATGGCGTTGCGGGCGTATTGGGTGGTGGTGGGCAGGATACTGTAGAAGATATCGTCGCGTTCGACCCTGAAATACTGTTCGATAGCGGGCTGTAGAAACTTCCACTGGTCGTAGCGGAAATTGTCGATCACGATAAGGAACACGGGGCGGCTGGAGTCGAGGAGCGGGAACATGCGGTCTTTGAGCACGGTGGTGGAGAGGAGCGGCTTCTCGCCACTGATGAGCCAGTCGAAATAGTTGTCTTCCACAAAGCGGCAGAAGAGCCGGTTGGCCTCCTTCTTCTGCGACTCGAAGATCTCGTGGATATTGTCGTCTTGGACGTTGCTCAGCTCCAGGTCCCAATAGACCATCTTCTTATAGAGCTGGATCCACTCGTTGAAGTCGAGCCGGGCAGACATTTCCATGGCCAGTTCGCGAAACTGCTGCTGGTAGGACATGGTGCTCTTCTCGCTCTGGAGTCGGCGCGCCTCGGTATGCTTCTTTACGGCAAGGAGTATCTGATGGGGATTCACGGGCTTGATGAGGTAGTCGGAGATCTTGCCGCCGATGGCCTCGTCCATGATGTGCTCTTCCTCGCTCTTGGTGATCATGACTACCGGAATCTGAGGCCAGCGGGCCTTGATCACAGAGAGGGCGTCGAGGCCGCTGATGCCCGGCATGTTTTCGTCGAGAAACACGATGTCGGCCGGAGCCTGTTCAAGTTCGTCGATAGCCTCGCTTCCCGAAGTGACTGGAATAACGGAGTATCCGCGTTCTTCCAGAAAAAGGATATGGGGTTTCAGCAGGTCTATTTCATCATCTGCCCAGAGTATTGTCATAGCATTAGGTTTTAGAGATCACCCTTTAAAACGAGAAAAGGGCAAAAAAAGTACGCCGAGAGCATGCTATGTGGATTTTTTTTTGTATTTTTGCACGCATGTTACTGACCGAAAAATACTACAAAAGTTCGATAGTCAAATCATTACTCACGCTAGCAGACAAGCCTCAGGCCCGCATTCATATTGACGGACTGGTAGGTTCGCTGCCTACCACCATTTGCGCCACAATAGCGGTAGAACGCCCAACGAGCAGCATTCTGATGATTGCGCCCAGCAAGGAGGAGGCCTACTACCTGCTCAACGACATAGAATCGCTACTGGGCGAGACCGATGCCGACCTGGAGCAGAAACGGGCATTGCTCTTCCCTACTACCTATCGCAAACCCTATCAAAGCGACGAGGTGGACAACGCCAACGTGCTGCAGCGCTCGGAGGTGGTGCGCCAGCTGAGCAACGGACGCAAACTGATAGTGGTGACATATCCCGACGCCCTCTGCGAAAAGATTATTTCCAAGACAACGCTCAAAGAGCACACGCTGGAGATCAACCGTGGAGGCAGACTGGATATTGACTTTGTGATGGACATGCTGCAGGAATATGACTTCGAGCGGACGGACTTTGTGGTAGAGCCTGGCCAGTTTGCCGTAAGAGGCGGCATCATCGACGTGTTCTCCTATGCCGACGAGCACCCCTACCGCATCGAATTCTATGGCGAGGAGATAGACTCGCTACGCACCTTCGACCCCGTCACTCAGCTATCGATCAAGCAGCTGGACAGCATCACGATACTGCCCAACCTAGACAACAGGGAGAACGCTATAGTTGAGCAGAAAGTGCCCCTAGTGCACTACTTCGGCAGCCAGGACATGGTGTGGATGCAGGGCCTGATGTTTATCTGCGAAACCATCGAGAAAGGTTTTGCCACTGCGCGTCAAGAATACGAAAAGAAGACTAGCCCCATTGCCCACCTCAAACCCGAAGAACTATACTGTTCGGCCAACGAATTCCTAAAACTGCTGCTCGAATGCAAGATCATCGAATACGGAAACAGCGTATATTTCACAAAGGCCGAACGTCTGAAATGCAGCTCTGAGGTGCAGCCCACGTTCAACAAGCAGTTCGATCTGCTAGAGAAATGCCTCAACGACTACACCGAGCGAGGCTACGAGATGATGATTGGCGTAACCAACGAAAAGCAGCGCATGCGTCTAGAAAAGCTCTTTGACGAAGGCACATGCCCCGCTTGCCAGCTAGTGGACATCAACCTCAATCACGGATTCATCGACCACGACGAGCACCTGCTATGCTTTACCGACCACGAAATATTCGAACGATACCACAAATATACGGTTCACGACCTGCAGAACAACCGCGAAGCACTCACACTGAAAGAGCTATTTGAGCTGAAACCTGGAGATTTCGTAACCCACATAGACTATGGCGTAGGCCGCTTCTCGGGCTTGGAGAAGATAGACAACAACGGCAAAGAGCAAGAGGTGATACGCCTGACCTACAAGAACAACGACACGCTCTATATCAGCATACACGGCCTGCACAAGATATCGCGATACGTAGGCAAAGAGGGCGTAGCGCCCACGCTAAGCCGCCTAGGCAGCAGCAGCTGGCAGGTGCTCAAGCAGAAGACCAAGAAGCAGGTAAAAGACATTGCTCGAGACTTGATAGCCCTCTACGCCAAAAGACGTGCCTCAAAAGGATTCGCTTTCAGCGCCGACAGCTATCTGCAAAACGAGCTAGAAGCATCATTCTTTTACGAAGACACTCCCGACCAGTACAAGGCCACACGAGATGTAAAACACGATATGGAATCCACCGTGCCGATGGACCGCCTAATATGTGGCGACGTAGGCTTCGGCAAAACCGAGGTGGCCATCAGAGCGGCATTCAAGGCAGTATGCGATTCCAAACAGGTTGCCGTGCTGGTGCCCGCCACGATATTGGCATTCCAGCACTACAACACGTTCTGCGAACGCCTAAAAGGCATGCCGGTAAGAGTAGACTACCTCAACAGATTCCGCACTACTAAAGAAAAGAACCAAATCTTCAAAGACGTGGAGTCTGGCAAAATCGACATCCTGATAGGTACACATGCCATACTGAATAAGAATCTGAAGTTCCACGACCTCGGACTGCTCATCATCGACGAAGAACAAAAGTTCGGAGTGTCGGCAAAAGAGAAACTACGCCAACTGAAAGTAAACGTAGACTGCCTGACCCTTACAGCCACTCCTATACCAAGGACACTACAATTTTCGATGATGGGCGCTAGAGACCTAAGCGTGATTCAGACCCCGCCACCAAACCGACAACCCATCGAGACCGAACTATCGGAATTCAACGAGACCCTTATTCTCGACGCCATCACCTACGAGTTGTCTCGTGGCGGCCAGGTATTCTTTATCAACAATAGGGTAGAAAATTTGACCGAGATAGCCGGCATGATTAATCGACTGGTCCCCGATGCCTCAGTAGCTATCGGACATGGCCAGATGGACGGCAAAGAGGTGGAAGAGGTGTTGATGCGCTTTATGGAAGGCGAAATAGATATCCTAGTGGCCACAAGTATTATCGAAAATGGACTCGACATACCGAATGCCAACACCATGATCATCAACAACGCCCAAAACTTCGGACTTAGCGACCTGCATCAAATGCGCGGCCGCGTAGGAAGAAGCAACAAGAAAGCCTTCTGCTACCTAATGATTCCTGGATTCAGCATGTTGACCGAAGAAGCGCAGAAACGCCTGCGTGCCATAGAAGAATTCAGCACTATTGGCAGTGGATTCAACATTGCGATGAGGGACCTCGATATTCGCGGAGCCGGAAACATTCTTGGCGCAGAGCAAAGCGGATTCATCAGCGACATCGGCTACGACATGTACCAAAAGATTCTCGACGAGGCAATTGAAGAACTGAAAGAAACCGACTTTGCAGACCTATTCTACCAAGAAGCTGCAGAAAAGAAGGAATACGTGCGCGAATGCTTGATAGAGACCGACCTCGAGGTGCTCATACCCGACCACTATGTGACCAACATCAGCCAAAGGCTATTGCTCTACAAGCAGCTCAACGACATTACTACCGACGAGGACCTAGACCAATATCGAGAGCAGCTGATCGACCGATTCGGACCCGTTCCGCAATCCACTCAGGAACTAATCCTCACCATTAAGCTGCGTCGCATTGCCAAAGAATTCGGCATTGAAAAATTGGCGCTCCGCCAGGACAAGATGGTATGCTTCTTTGTCGCCAACCAAGACAATCCATTCTATAAATCCACCAACTTCAGCAAGATGATACGGTTTGCATCTGCTCATCCACAATCGGTACACCTCAAAGAAACCAAAGATCGACTTTCCCTAGTATGCGACAACATCAAATCCATCTACGAAGCTATCGAATGCCTACGCACTCTCGTAAGTTAGTTTCCTGACGGCATCAATAGCAACAAGGGCAAGATTCATGAACCTTGCCCTTGTTTATTTTAAAAGGAATGTATTCTAATTATTCAACGCTTTCGAGGATGAAGTCGCCTGACGGGTCAATCCATTCACCATCCACGTAGCCATTCTTAGCGGCCAAGTTGTAATACTTATCACTTAAGCGCTTTGACTGAGCAACGCCCTTACCACTTTCATAGATTCTTCCCATTTCGTATTGAGCTGGAGGATAGCCTTGGTCTGCAGACTTCTTGTACCATGATGCAGACTTTTCGTCGCTCTTCTCGACTCCGAAACCATTAGCATAAGCGTAACCCATATTGTATTCAGCACAATAGTGATGTTTTTCAGCAGCTTTGCTCCACCATTTGAAAGCTTCCGTATAGGACTGACGAACAACCTCACCCATGTAGTAATAGTTGCCCATAGCGTTCTGAGCGCGCTCATAACCATAGTCAGCGGCTAACCAAATATACTTGGTAGACTCTACCATAGAAGCCTCAACACCCACACCTTTGCGGTAGCACATGCCCACACTGAAAAGAGCCTCAGGCAGACCCTGCTCAGCAGCCTTCATATACCAGTCGAAAGCGGTTTTTGCATCTCTTTCAGCACTATTGGTCTGCTCATAATAAACTCCGAGGTTATATTGAGCTTGAGACAAACCATGCTCAGCAGCCTTGCGCCACCATTTAAGACTCTCTGCCTCAGATGCAGTAACACCTTCTCCAGTCTTATAGAAGCAACCTAAATTAAACTGGGCCAATTTATTGCCGTTATTAGCTGCACGAGTGTACCATTTAATTGCTTCCGAAATACTCTTATCAACGCCACGTCCCGTTTCATAACACAGAGCAACATTGAACTGAGCACCGATATTCTTCTGATTAGCAGATCTAACGAACCACTTGAAAGCCTCTGCATACGACTGGGTAACACCCTGTCCATAGTAATAGAGATTGCCCATCTTATTCTGAGACTTATTGAACCCCTGTTCGGCCGAAGTAGCAAAAAGATCAACAGCCTTCGCAACAGATTTAGGAACGCCACGACCAGCAAAATAACACATGCCTAAGTTAAATTCTGCCTCAACCATGCCTTGATCAGCAGCCTTCTGATACCACTTAACGGCCTCAGCGTAGTTACGTTCTTTTGTATTGGTGTTCTCATAAAAGATACCAAGATTAAACTGAGCCTTATCATAACCAGACTCAGCTGCCTGACGCCACCATTTGAGACCCATTGTCTCAGACTTCATCACGCCAATACCCTTCATGTAAAAAATGCCTATGGAAAAAGAAGCCACAGAAAGTCCTTCACTAGAAGCTCTTCTATACCAATGCATTGCATCAGAAAAGGATTGTTCAACTCCCTCACCATTCTCATAACACCAGCCCATATTGTACTGAGCACGAACATCACCCATCTCAGCAGCTAGACGATAGTTCTCAATAGCCTTATCTAAATCACGCTCAACACCATAGCCATTATGATAGAAAACACCAAGATAATAAGTGGCTTCAGCATCCCCTTTGGCAGATTCCGACTGGAAAAGACTCAGAGCATCAGAATATTGCTGATGTCTACAATACTTCAAACCTTTATTGACAATCATATTGCTGCTCTCAGTCTCAAAGGACATCAATAGTGAAGATCCTGAGGTTTGAACAGATGCTGCAAAGGAGGTCGAAAATCCCCCAAAAGCAAAAACGAATGCCAAAAATAATAAACAGTGTTTCATAATCATTCCTTTCCTTTTGTTGCCCGCAAAATTATGCTTTTTTTTTATAAATACCAAATTTTTTAGAAAAAAACAATAAAAAAAATTGCAACTAACTCATAATCATAGCAAGAATAATTTGAAACGAATACAAATTCATACTCCAAAAGCCAGACAGGATTAAAGGATTTTCTCATTTTTTCATTCAAACCAACTAAAATACGATTAAAACTAGCGCAACATTGATTTTCAGTATTTTAAACAACTAGAAAAACTCATGCAACATCAAATACAACACCCAAAGCAACTTAATGAACCATGTAAAAAGGACAAATATTTCGTGCAAGCAGACAATCAAAACTTGAGAAGATCCTTGCACCAGAAAACACGCAAACAATCAAGACAAACTTATAGAACCATCCATTTACTGGACACATCAGAACAGAATATCCCAACACATAACAAATGAGGAAAGGGTACATATCCTCCTATTTTAATAATATGTATGATATTGCCAGTATTGCCAATATGCTTCTAGCAATTGGGCAATTTGGCGAGAGAACACACCTTTACTAATAGTGCCGAAAAACAATCATAAAAAAAAGCGGACTTATGTCCGCTTATATACATTTATATAGTAGATCAATTATTGGATATCATGTTCATCGAGTGGCTGAGCCAGCAGATCGATAAAGGCGCCAGAATTATCAAACTCCATACGGGTAAACTTGAGTTTATTAACGCTACCCTTAGTTTTTTGGCTGACTACCACATAGGTGTAAGGCTTAGGCTTTTTGCCATCGGCTGCACGATATTTAGAATCGTAGGTATATTCAACCATCTTCTCTACCTTATATTTCTCACCTTTATATTTCTCGGCAAGATACTTCATGATAGGGCTCTTGTAGCGGTCTTTAGAAAGGACTTTACCCACCTTGGTCAGCGTGCTGGTCTGAACATCATAAACATATTCAAGCTCAACTTTCTGCTTGTTGACCATATAGCCAACCACTTCGTCGTAGCCACGCTGCATCCACAGCGGACCCTCTAGGCGCTGTGAAGCCTTTACCCTCTTGTCGAAATCGGCAACAATCTTATCAGCAGGTGCGAATGCTACAACTTCTGGAGCATCCTCAACAGGAGCAGGACGATTTTTCTTATGCTTGCGCTCAGTGGCTTCCGGAGCCTTGTCCTCCATAGTGCCGTCTGGATCATTGTGGGTATAGTAATCGCGTTTTACGATGGCAGGATCAGGAGCATTGGTCTTCATAAGTTTTCCTCTGGTGTCGAAGATCATTTCACAGTCATCTGCGCCAACGCCTTTGCGCACGATTATCATTCGATAATAGTTATCGCCGCTCATTTCCTCGACATAGTCAATACTCTTGATTCGATAACCAGGATAATTGTTGACGAAATAAGTATTCATCAAAGTAGGACAACTATTCAGATCTACGGGGAACGAACTATACTGCCAATCGCCAGAAGCAGCGAAATAGCTGCGACCATTCTGACCGTCAACAACTATTTCTGCCACATATTGCCCAGTGGTTTGATACCAAGCCTTCACCTTATAGGAGTCGTAGGTTTTCTCCAAGGCCAAAAGCACAGACTGAGGTACTGCGGTCTCTTTGATCTTGGTCTGAGCCATTGCTATCATTGGCAGACAGAAGAGTGCGATTAAGAGAATCTTTTTCATATTTTGGTTTTCTTAATGTTTCGAGTAGTAACGAGGAAATGTTAAAATTATTGTACGAAACCGAACTTTAAGATTGTTTAAGAATCTATTAGAGACTTACTCTACTTAAAGAGAACATCTTTTCTATCAGGACTGGTAGATACGGCACAAACCTTAACGCCAGTCTCTTCTTCGATAGCTGAAATATAATCCTTAAGACGCTGTGGAAGCGCTGAATAATCTGAAATACCAGCCAAACCTTGCTTCCAACCAGCAAAATTCTTCAGGACTGGCTTAATCTCAACTGCATTGAACTCAAAAGGAATCTCATCGGTCTGCTGTCCATCAATCTCATAATGAGTACACATGCTGACCTCGTCGAAATTGTTCATCACATCGGGCTTAGTCACGAAGAGATCACTAACGCCATTGAGCATACACACATAGCGGAGGGCTGGAAGGTCAATCCAACCGCAACGGCGTGGACGGCCGGTAACTGAACCGAACTCATGACCCTGTTCACAAAGAGTACGGCCAGTCTCGTCGAACAGCTCTGTGGGGAATGGACCGGCACCAACACGGGTGCAATAGGCTTTAGTGATACCCATTACGCGTCCGATATTAGTTGGAGCCACACCAAGGCCAGAGCAAACGCCTGCAGTAACGGTGTTTGAAGAAGTCACAAATGGATAGCTGCCGAAGTCGATATCAAGCATAGAGCCCTGGGCGCCTTCTGCCAACACTTTCTTATCTTCTTTCAGGCACTTGTTGATAAAATATTCGCTATTGATCAGCTTGAAGCTCTTGAGAGTCTCGAGGGCCTCAAACCAAGCAGCCTCATACTCATCCAGAGTCAGGCCTTCTAGGCGGAAGTTTTCCACATCGAATCCAAGCATCTTGGCAGTCTGGACATGCTGATACTTCTGCATCATGAAGCGCTCCTTGAAATCGAACTCCAAAATATCGCCTACGCGAAGACCCGTACGGGCAATCTTGTCAGTATAGGCGGGACCGATACCCTTAAGGGTTGATCCAATCTTAGCGTTGCCCTTAGCCTGCTCATTAGCAGCATCCATCAGACGATGGGTTGGCAGAATCAGGTGTGCCTTCTTGGAGATATAGAGGTTCTGGGTAGGATCTACGTTCTTCTCGCGCAGTGCCTCCACCTCCTGGCGGAATATCTTAGGCTCGATAAGCACGCCGTTGCCTATCACGTTTACCTTATCGGTATGGAAGATACCCGAAGGGATGGTGCGCAGCACATGCTTGATGCCGTTGAACTCGAGGGTGTGGCCTGCATTCGGACCGCCTTGGAAACGGGCAATCACATCATACTTTGGAGTGAGCACGTCAACAATTTTTCCTTTGCCTTCGTCTCCCCACTGCAAGCCTAAAAGAACGTCAACTTTTGTCATTTTATATATATTTATTTTTTAGCGATAATTACTATTATTTTCATTACAAGCACGTTAATTCAGCGCCACCAGTTTAGGCTGCGCTGAAAAACATTGCGAAGATAGCAATTTTTGGCGATATGGACAAATTTTTTTTATTTCTGACGCTTTATTCCGCATCGCGATAGCGTTTGAACCACTCCACAAACTCGGGAAATTCGTCCAGCGGCTTGAAGCCTTCTTTGAACGGTTCCTTAGGGAGTGGCACTGCCTCAAGGTAGCCCACCAAAGTGGCGCAGTCAAACTCGCCAATCAATGCCTCTAGTGTCACATATACGCCCACCAGCTGGTCGTCGTCATCTTTCACTGGATTGGGAATGGCCACCCTGACACCTAATATATCGGGTTCTTCTTCATTCTCCAACTGCATGAAATACATTTCCTTGGTATCAAATTTATATTTATCGAAATACACCTTCAATCCTTTGCCTTTAGGCTGCTTGAATGCCTCAAACTCCCACCAATCCACATCTGGCGCATTGTCCACCAAATCAACCACATACTCAAAGAGGTCCATGTCGCCTTCTGCCGAAATAGTCATGGTACGACCCTTCTGAGTCTGCTCGCTGATCTCGTAGGTCAAGCCTTCGCAATACATATCCAGTTGATGCTGAAGTTCGTCGAGCAGCATCTGCTGCTGACCCTCATCGATGTCGTTGAGCATGGTCATGCGCTCAGCATTCTCGACAAACCATTTCCAGAAAATCTCTACTTTATTCATATTGTATTAATGTTTTTTTTCGTTTTTCTACACTATAATGGCTTCTGGCACTAACAGCACGCCAAAGCGCTGATACACATCACTCACCACGGCGCCGGCCAGTTCCACCACATCGCCGCCTCGGGCTTCGCCATCGGCATTCACCAACACCAATGCCTGCTTCTCGTATACGCCGGCATGGCCGAGATTCCTGCCTTTCCAACCGCACTGCTCTATCATCCATCCGGCGGAGAGCTTCTTCTTACCCGCTTCAGCATCGAAGGCCACCAATCCAGGATAATCCTTCACAATACGCTCATACACATTTATCGGCACAACCGGATTCTTGAAGAAACTGCCAGCACTGCCTTTCTCTTCAGGCCGAGGCAGTTTGGACCAACGCACTTGCGTAATCACGTCAATCACTTCGGCAGCCGTAGGGCAATCCTTGCCAGCCAAAGCATCGGCCAAAGCCTTATACCCCAGCTTGGGTTCAAAAGTCGGCGTCAGCCTATACATTACAGACTCAATTATATATTTATCCTTCAGTTCGCCTTTGAAGATAGACTGACGATAACCAAATTGGCAATCTTCATTCATAAAGGTACGTGATTTGCCAGACGCTATCTCATAGGCTTGCACACACAATATCACATCCTTAGCCTCCAGTCCATAGGCGCCGACATTCTGCACGGCGCTAGCGCCGACCGTACCTGGTATGGCAGCCAGATTCTCAAGGCCGTAAGCGCCCTTGGCCGCACACTCGCGCACCAGTTCGTCCATCACCTTGCCCGCCTCGGCAGCCACTACAATGTCGTCCCCCATGCGGCCAAAGCGCACAGCGGCATTTTCCATACGCACCACCACGCCATCGAAATCTCGCGTAAAAACCACATTGCTGCCGCCGCCAAGAATCAGAAAGGGCTCTTTGAGCAGCAATCCCGACTGAAGCAGCTGCATCAAGTCGTCGTGCGAGCGAATTGCCACATAGTCCTTAGCCGTGGCCTCTATGCCGAAAGTATTGTATTTCTTAAGCGAAACTCCGTGTTCAATAGTCATAACGATGCATATTATTCGCCACAAAATTACTCAAATATTTCCACATATACAAATTTTATTCAAATTCTGCCGCCATACACGCATATTAATTCCGCCTCAACCGTAGTCCTCTTTATCGGAGATGACATACAGTTAACACGGAGAATACCCAGAGGAAAACGCCACAAAAAAAACACCCCAAAGACGGCCGATCACTTGAATTCGACAGTGCCAGATCCAAACTTCTCGTTGATACGGTCGGCAACTTCCATCAGCTTTCGGCGTTTCTCGTCGACCTCAACGGTAAAGAGGTCTAGCTGGTGGCCCTCTTCTGGACGGATATCGGCCAACACCACACCCGCCTGCTTATATTGGAAAAAGGGCTTATACACTTGGCCCAACAACTGCTCGGCCGCTTTCATCAACGCCACAGAATCGGAGGTACGCTTGGTCAGTTTCAGGCTGGCACTATTATGATACTGAGCCAGATCGGTCCTATGCCTGTTGGTGGCCAAAAAGACGGATACCGAACCGCACTCCCCTTTCTGGGCACGAAGCTTGATGCTGCAGTCTGAGGCAAACTTGCGAACCTCAGCAGCCAGTTTTTCGCGGTCGTCTATCATAAACCCAAACGTGCGGCTCTGCATGATACTGCTCTGCAATCCGCCTCGATCGATGGTGATGCAAGGCTGGCCATTGAGTTCGCGATAGGTATTCACGCCTTGGGTATTGAACTCTTGCTTAACCCGATTCGGATCCATGCTGGCAAAATCCCAAGCAGTCACCACATTGAGCAGCATCATACGCTTACGCAGCTGCCGGCCTATTCCCCACACCTCGTTGACTGGCAGCTTGCGAAGTGCCACCTCACGATTTTCTGGCATCATCACACAAATGCCTTTGTAGCCTTCGTACAGCTTGGCATAATGAGTTGCAACCTTGGCCAACGTATAAGTGGGCGCATATCCGCACGAAACGGGTATATGGGTAGAGGCTTCGATATGCTCTTTGATGAGCTTAATGTAATGTCGAGCCGCTTGAGCATCGTCGACTGGCAGTTCGCCAAAAAATTCATCAACCGAATATTGCACAAAGTTCAAAACCAGGTCTTGCGACCTCACTGCCTCCATCAGTTGCTGAGAGATGCGGCGATACTTCTTGTGGTCGGCACGACACACTGCCACATGGTTTTCGTCCAGGACACGCTTGACCTGAAAAACGGGGTTGCCTCGCTTCAGTCCCAATGCCTTAGCTTCCTTATTGAGGGCCAGCACGATGCCTCCGCCTGCCTCATTCACGTTGGCCACCACTACCGGACGGCCTTCGAGGGAGGGGTCAGTCGCAATCTCGCAACTGGCAAAATAGCTGTTACAGTCGATATGAAGAAACAAGACGACTCAGTTTTCAGTTCTTGTCTTCAGTTGGCCCATGCTCTTTGCGAGGCTTATGGATCGGCGCAACATAGTCGACAGAGAATACCTTGCGTTGTCCATAAAGCAGAACCATGGCGAGGGCAAAACCGAAGAAATCGCTCATCGTACATGCCATCCAAACTCCGTTAAGGCCCGTCCATCCGTGCTGCACATAAAACACTGGCACTATATATATCATCGGTATAAGGAACAGCACTTGGCGGGAAAGGCTGGTTGCAATCGCAATCCAAGGCTTGTCTATCGACTGGAAGAAGTTGGAATTGGTGATCGTGGCTCCGATAAACGACCACATCACCATTAAGTAAGGCATGGCCACCTCGGCGATATCGAGCATGTCGGCCGAATTGGTAAACCAGCTGGCAAAGAATCGCGGAAACAGGCAGCCAAACAGGGCGCCCAGAGTTCCAACCAGCACGTTGACCTTCATAGCCAACATGAAGACCTCCTTCAATCGATGATTATGGCCAGCACCATAGTTGTAGCCGGCAATTGGCTGCATGCCCTGGCAGATGCCGATAATCACCATAACCAGCAGGCTTCCGAATGTGTTGATCACACCGTAGGCGCCAACAGCAAGGTCGCCGCCGCCTGCCACCAGCTGGTTTCCGTAATAGACGAGCTGCTTGTTGAGGAGAGCCACCACGGCAGAGGCTGCCACATTCATCAAGAATGGACTCATGCCGATAAGCAGAATATTGCGGAAGATGTAGAGCTTAGGACTCCACGCATGGCGCTTGAATCGGATAAAGGACTTAGGATTCACAAAATGGGCGATAGCCAACACTGCAGAGATTGCCATAGAGATGGTTGTTGCCCAAGCAGCACCAGCGATACCCCAGTCGAGCAGATAGATGAAGATGGCGTCGAACGCTATATTGAGCAATGCTCCTATCACCATGATCCACATTGACTTGCTCGGGTAGCCGGAAGCACGGATAAGACCCGTAAGATTCAGAGCAACGGTAGTTAGAAACATACCGGGAAGCACGATCAGCATATATTCGCTAGCATATCCCACAGTAGCCTCAGAAGCGCCAAACAGACCTAGGATCTGATCCATAAAAAGATATCCTATACTGAGGAACAGCGCTCCAAAAATAAAGGTGAGCAACATAGAGTTGCCAAGAATTTTCTCGGCCCAGCGTTCATCCTTACGGCCCAAGACAATACTCATGCGGCTGCTCGATCCCACGCCCACCAGAGAGCCGAAGGCATGAATGATGTTCATCACCGGCATAGTGATAGCCAAGCCGGCAATAGCCAGTTCGTTCACACACTGGCCCAGGAATATTCTATCCGCAATACTATATACAGAAGCAATGATCTGACTGATCACTGCTGGAAGGGCATACACCCACAAAAGACTTCCAATTTTCTTAGTTTCAAGTTCTTTAGTCTTATCCAATTCACTCATCTTATTCAAATTTGAAGGTGCAAAAATACACAAAAAAAATGAAAGAGCCGCTACGAAGAAGCGAAATAATCACCCATTCATTCCCAAAACTCACACTATATGCTTGATATACTTGAAGAACTTGTAGGGCATATATCGAATTGGGAGATCGAAGTGCTTGGGAGTCACCAGCACGGCTCTACGATGGGTAAAGGCCTCGAAACTTAGCTTTCTATGGTAACTGCCCATGCCCGAATTGCCCACGCCACCAAAAGGCATATGGGTGTTCACGATATGCATGATATCGTCGTTGATGCAGGCACCGCCCGAAGAGGTGCGCCGGATGATGCGCCAGCCCGTCTTTTCGTCGCCATAATAATAGAACGCCAAGGGTTTAGGCCGATTGGCCACATATTCTACCACCTTGTCGGCAAAGGTGCTTCCTCCATCGTCGTCGAATGCCACCATAGGGAATATCGGGCCGAAGATTTCTTCATTCATCACCGGAGCTTCCTGATCCACTTCATCCATAAGCGTGGGTTCGATGAATCGCTGGCCGTCATCGGTTCGGCCGCCACAGATCACATGGCCCTGTTTGAGATAGGAGCACACCCGACGATAGGCCTTCTCGCTCACCATTCGCACATAATGAGGACTTTCCTTCACATCCTGACCATGAAGCACTAATAGCTGACGTTTGAATGCCTCGATGAATTGATCCTTCACATCACGATGGATTAGTATATAGTCAGGAGCTATACAGGTCTGTCCGCTGTTAAGGCTCTTGCCCCATGCCACACGCTTGGCGGCCACCTCAATGTCGGCCGTACGGTCAATAATGCAGGGACTCTTGCCGCCCAGTTCCAACACTACGGGAGTAAGATGTTTGGCGGCCGCCTCCATTACCGTGTGAGCCACGGCAGGACTGCCCGTGTAGAATATCAGGTCGAATTGTTTTTCCAGCAGATGGGCATTCACATCGCGATGGCCTTGAACCACAGCAATGTAGTCTTCCGAGAAGGTCTCCCCTATCATGTCGGCGATAGTCTGCGACACTGTTGGCACATAGGGAGAGGGCTTCAATATGGCCGTACATCCGGCGCTGATGGCGCCTACCAAAGGACTCAGAAGCAACTGCACAGGATAGTTCCATGGCGACACGATGAGCGTAGTGCCCAGGGGCTCTTTTACCACATAACTCCTTGACGGCAACACCGATAGATTGGGCATCACGTGTTCTCTTTTTGCCCAGCGCCCAACCTTCTTATGGGCGTCGCGTATTTCGGCCAACACAATGCTAGTTTCGGTCAGATAGGCTTCTTCATACGACTTCCTCAGGTCGTTCCATAATGCCTCATAGATACGAGGTTCCCATTTCTTGATAGCTCTGCAAAGGGCATCAAGCTGCTGCTTGCGAAACGCTATGGGCAATGTGCGTCCCGTGGCAAATGCCTGTTTCTGCGACGCATACACGGCGTCAATCTTTTCGAACGTGGTATTCATATCTATGATAACGCCTCTTGGCTCCAATTATTGTGAATCTAGTGCATGTAGTTCACAACCTTGTCCACCTGTTCGCCAAAATGCTCGCCAAAACGATGCTCAAAAAAGGCGCTGCCTATCGTAAATCCCCAAGGCGAGACAGACTTCACCTCCTTGAGGCGATCGTATCCATCGATGCTGCCTGCCACGCAAACGGGAGCAGCCACGCCATTGACCACAGACTCCATCAGCTTTCGAGCGTCGCCAACATAGCGATAGGCCAACAAATCAATCCCATAGGCGCCTTTGCGAACATATTCCTGTGCCTCAGCCACCATACTTTCTATAGTACCTTTCAGAATCGAGGGACGGCCTTCAACCACGCCCACAAAGGGCATGTACGCCAACCCATTATGCTGACAATAGTCGAGAATGGATTCATGAAAGCTGGTGCCCATCAACACATCGCAACCGCAACCGACAGCCATCCTTGCGCCCTCAAGGCCCTCCTCCTCAGTATAGGCCACGACCTCCATCACAGTCGTTTTGCCGCACGCCTTCATGCGAGCATAAAGACGCCTCATTTCTTCCAAAGGGAGCGGTTTTTCCTTGAATCCCCAATACCTTGCCTTTGATGCTCGGCATTGCTCAAATATCTCGTAGGCATTGCTCACCGTCAAATCGTTATGGGTAAGCATTACGATTAGTTCTGAAGCCATTATTTCAAACAGTTAAGATACTGACGAATAGTTTCTTCTATGCCGAGATAGAGAGCATCGCTGATGAGGGCGTGGCCTATCGACACCTCATCCAGCCAAGGAATCATCTGGTGGAAATAGGCAAGATTCTCCAAACTCAGGTCGTGTCCAGCATTAAGGCCAAGCCCGCAGTCACGAGCCACTTCGGCCGCCTTCACATATGGAGCAATAGCCCGTTCTCTACCTTCCGCATAATGAGCAGCATAGGCCTCGGTATATAGTTCTACTCGGTCGGCGCCAATCTCTGCCGCCTTTCGAATCATATCGGCCACAGGATCAACAAAGAGAGACACTCTGATACCCTCGCTCTTGAATTTGGCCGCCACCTCTCGCAAAAAGGCCTCATTCCTAACAGTATCCCAACCGGCATTGCTAGTTATGGCATCTTCGGCATCAGGCACAAGGGTCACTTGTGCAGGCTTCACCTCGCATACCAAATCGATAAATTTTCCCACAGGGTTGCCCTCTATGTTGAACTCTTCAGACAGCAATGGGCGCAATTCGCGCACATCTGCATAGCGAATATGGCGTTCATCAGGACGGGGATGAACAGTAATTCCTTGAGCACCAAAACGTTCACAATCCAATGCAAACTTTACCACATTAGGCACATTGCCACCTCGGGCATTCCGGATAGTGGCCACTTTGTTGATATTTACACTAAGCTGAGTCATAACAAAATAAACTATTATTTCTGTTTTATTTTGCAAAAATACTATCAACTCAGCAATACTCAAACCATAACATCCCAAGAAAGAAAACACTACTCCCAAAATCACAAAACAAACGAGCAGCAAATCCGGAAAAGAAACCTTTTTTTGGATAATTCAAAAAATAGTAGTACATTTGTAATCCGCATTAGGCAGGCCTTCCTCCTATGCCGCAAACATAATAAGTTGAAAATTTGCGCGATGCGCGCATGCGTGAATTTTAATAAATACACAAAAAACGAATCTCAACTATGAAAGGAATCGTATTGGCCGGAGGCTCCGGCACCCGTCTGTACCCAATCACTAAAGGCGTAAGCAAACAGCTGCTGCCTATTTACGACAAACCGATGGTGTACTACCCCATCAGCGTACTGATGCTGGCCGGCATACGTGACATACTCATCATCTCCACCCCGCAAGACTTGCCCGGATTCAAGCGTCTATTAGGCGATGGCAGCGACTATGGCGTCAACTTCACCTATGCCGAGCAGCCCAGTCCAGATGGATTGGCCCAAGCCTTTATTATCGGCGAGGAATTCATCGGCAACGACTCCGCATGCCTCGTTTTGGGAGACAACATCTTCCAGGGCAACGGTTTCACCACCCGACTCAAAGAGGCCGTTCGTGCCGCCGAAGAGGATCAGAAAGCCACCGTATTCGGCTATTGGGTAAGTGACCCCGAACGCTACGGAGTGGCCGAATTCGACGTCCAAGGCAACTGCCTCAGTATAGAGGAGAAGCCCAAGGAACCCAAGAGCAACTACGCTGTGGTAGGACTCTATTTCTACCCCAACAAGGTGGTAGAGGTGGCCAAAAACATCAAGCCATCAGCTCGTGGCGAGCTCGAAATCACCTCCGTCAACCAAGAGTTCCTCAAAGCTGGCGAACTCAAGGTGCAGACCCTCGGCCGCGGATTTGCATGGCTCGATACCGGCACCCACGACTCCCTCTCAGAGGCTTCAACCTATGTAGAAGTCATCGAGAAACGCACCGGACTCAAAGTGGCCTGTCTAGAAGAGATCGCATTCAGCCAAGGCTGGATCAGTGCCGACAAGCTGCGCCAACTGGCCCAGCCCATGATCAAGAACCAATACGGGCAATACCTCCTTTCCCTTTGCGAAGGACGCTAACGGACAAAATAACCCAACAAAAACGATACCAATTATGAACATTCTGGTAACCGGAGCCAACGGGCAATTAGGCAACGAGATGCGCATCATCTCCCAACAATCGGAGCACAACTTCATATTCACCGACGTCAGCCAAGTAGTTGGACTCACCACCCTCCACCTCGACATTACCGACCTCGAGGCGCTGCGCCGGATGGTGCACACAATGGGCATCAAGGCCATCATCAACTGCGCTGCCTACACCAACGTAGATGCTGCCGAAAGCAACCGCGAACTCGCCGAACTGCTCAACGCAACAGCACCCGAAAACCTCGCCATAGCCATGAAGGAGGTTGGAGGACTACTCATCCACATCTCCACCGACTACGTGTTCGGGCAAGAGCCCTACAACACCCCCTGCCGAGAAGAAATGACCGGCACGCCAACCGGCGTTTACGGACTCACCAAGCTGATGGGCGAGCAAAAGATCATCGCATCCGGCTGCCAGCACGTGATACTCCGCACCTCGTGGCTCTACAGCGAATTCGGCAAGAACTTCTGCAAGACCATGCTCTCACTTACCGAGACGAAGCCCGAACTCAAAGTGGTATTCGACCAGGCGGGCACCCCTACCTATGCATGGGACCTTGCCGAGGCCATTATGGCCGTAGTCAAAGACTACGCCATGGAAGGTTCGCAGAACTACACCAAGCAAGGCATCTATCACTTCTCTAACGAGGGCGTGTGCAGCTGGTACGACTTCAGCAAGATGATTGCCGAATACGCCGGCCACACCAACTGCAACATACTTCCTTGCCACAGCAACGAGTTTCCAAGTCCCGTCACCCGGCCCTCCTACTCCGTGCTAGACAAGACCAAGATCAAATCCACCTTCAACATAAACATCCCATACTGGACCGACAGCCTCAAGCGCTGCCTCTCCAACCTTGACCAACTATGCAAGTAATCAAAACCCCTATCGAAGGCCCCGTAATCATAGAGCCACGCGTGTTCGCCGACTCAAGAGGATACTTCTTTGAGAGCTACTCCCAGCGCGACTTCGACGAACAGGTAGCCATTCCCTTCTGCGGACACCCCATCACCTTCGTTCAAGACAACGAAAGCCTCTCCACCTACGGCGTCAAGCGCGGACTCCACTTCCAACGTCCGCCCCACACCCAAAGCAAGATACTCCGCTGCGTCAAAGGCCGCGTGCTCGACGTGGCAGTAGACATTCGCAAGGGCAGCCCAACCTATGGCCAGCATGTGGCCGTGGAACTCTCCGAGGAGAACCACCGCCAATTCTTCGTGCCCAAAGGGTTCGCTCATGGATTTGCCGTGCTGAGCGAGGTGGCACTCTTCCAATACAAATGCGACGAATTCTACCACCCCGAATCTGATGGCGGCATCAGCATTCAGGACGAGAGCCTAGGCATCGACTGGCAGCTGCCCGCCGACAAGGTGATACTCTCCGACAAAGACACCCGTCATCCCCTGCTCAAAGACCTCGACAACCCCTTCGATATCAATATCGACCTATACAAGTAAGACACTACCGCCAAGAATACCCCAAAAGCCATTCAAAGAGCGCTTGTTTCTAAGGCTTAACTGAGGCCTTTCTCCGAGTAATCTCTAGGTCAACTCCGATAATAAGCCCCAAAGACATGCCGCCAAATATCGAATCCTAAACCGAAGAAACCAAAGATGAACATACTCATTACCGGCGGAGCCGGATTTATCGGCAGCCACGTCGTTCGCCTAATGGTGAACAAATACCCCGAATACCGCATCATCAACCTCGACAAGCTGACCTATGCAGGCAACTTGGCCAACCTAAAAGACGTGGAGGACAAACCCAACTACCAATTCGTCAAGATGGACATCTGCGACTTCGACGGCATCTTCAAGCTGCTCCAAGACGAACAGATAGACGGAATCATACACCTTGCTGCCGAGAGCCACGTGGACCGCTCGATAAAAGACCCCTTCACCTTCGCTCGCACCAATGTGATGGGCACACTCTCGCTGCTGCAAGCCGCCAAGCTCTATTGGGAAAGCCTGCCTGAGAAATATGAGGGCAAAAGATTCTACCACATCTCTACCGACGAGGTCTACGGAGCACTGGAAATGACACATCCCGAAGGCATCAAGCCGCCATTCTCCACCAAAGCCAGTTCGGAACACCATGAGGCCTACGGCGAAGACTTCTTCTACGAAACCACCAAATACAACCCGCATAGCCCCTACTCGGCCAGCAAAGCCAGCAGCGACCACTTCGTGCGTGCATTCCACGACACCTACGGAATGCCCACCATCGTAACCAATTGCTCCAACAACTACGGACCATACCAGTTTCCTGAGAAGCTGATACCGCTGTTCATCAACAATATTCGTCATCGCAAGCCACTTCCCGTTTACGGCAAAGGCGAAAATGTACGCGACTGGCTCTATGTTGAAGACCACGCCCGAGCCATAGACCTTATCTTCCACCAAGGCAAGGTGGCCGAGACCTACAACATCGGAGGCTTCAACGAATGGAAGAATATCGACATCATCAGAGTGGTCATCAAGACTGTAGACCGTCTCCTCGGCCGCCAAGAGGGCGAAGATATGGACCTGATCACCTACGTTACCGACCGTGCCGGCCACGACATGCGCTATGCGATAGACTCCACCAAGCTCCAACGCGAACTAGGATGGGAACCATCACTACAGTTCGAAGAAGGCATCGAGAAAACCGTCAAGTGGTATCTCGACAATCAAGAATGGATGGACAACATCACCTCGGGCGACTACGAGCGATACTACGAAGACATGTACAAAAACCGCTAATACATAATACAACTAAATCAAACACTATGAAATACAACACCGCTAGCAAGGTAGAGGCCTACTTCCAACAGTTCGACTCTACTTTTTCCGAAAACCTTAAAAGCTGCCGCACCCAGACCCTGACGGTAGACAACTACATCGTGTTAGGACAACTGACCGCACTACGATTTATCGAATGGGCCGGATTGAACCCGGGCGGCGTAGTGGCCCTGCCAACCGGCAAGACTCCAGAATTCTTCATCAAATGGATACAGTACTATCTTGACAACTGGGACGAAGAGGAAAAGAACGGCATTATTGGCAAGCTGGACATCAAAAAGCCTGATTTCAAAAGCATGCATTTCTTCCAGCTCGACGAGTTCTTCCCCATCAATCCAGAAAACGAACGTTCGTTCCGCTACTTCGTTAAGAAATACTACATCGATGTGCTTGGCTTCGACCCAGCCAAGACCCATCTGATCAACACCTATTTCCTCAACGAGGAAGAACAAGCCATGCTTGGCGGCGCCAAAAACATGAGCGAGGTATTCATTGACGGCAAGGTCGACCTATCACTCAGAATACGTACCGCAAACAATAAGACCGAAGAGTTCCAGCAGCGCGCCATTAGGATGTTTGACGACTTCTGCACCCGCTACGAAAACAAGATTCGCGACCTAGGCGGCATTGGATTCTTCCTTGGCGGCATAGGTCCCGACGGCCACATTGCCTTCAACGTGAAAGGTTCCAGCCCATTCTCGCACACCCGCCTCACGGGACTCAACTACGAGTCGCAGGCCGCCGCCGCAGGCGACCTTGGCGGAATCACCATGGTCCGCAAAAAGGCCGTAATCACTATGGGTCTTGAAACCATCACCTACAATCCCGACTGCGTGGCAGTCATCATCGCTGCCGGCCAGTCAAAGGCAAAAGTGGTTGCCGGATCGGTACTCAACGAACCCACCCAGCAATTCCCAGCCACTTGCCTGCAAAAGCTGCCCAACGCCCGATTCTTCATCACAGCAGCCTCATCCGTGCTGCTTCCCAAAACCGAAGACGGCATCAGTCGCGATTTGAACAAGACCAAGTCCGAATACCGCGAAACGCCCGCCACTCAGGCATTGATAGAAAAACTGGTAGTTGATGCCGCTCTGAAAACCAACCGCACTTTCGACGCCCTTATAGACACCGACTATACCGACGAGCAGTTCCAGATGCTAGAACGCCTGACCGGAAAGAAAACCCAAACCCTACTCAAGAGCGCACAGGCCTCTATCAAGGCCAAGATCGAAAACGGCCTGGATATCGACGAAGAGGAGATTGTCTTACATACCGGCCCACACCACGACGATATCGAACTGGCCTATTTCCCATATCTCCACCATCTGGTTCGTTCCAAAACCATCAAGAACTATTTTGCTTATTGCACCAGCGGATATACTTCTGTGACGGGCGCTTATCTAGAATCGGTTTATGAGCATCTGATTGAGCGCATCAATCCTCAACAGGTTGCCCTCAAAGACGAAAATCTGATGAGCGTGCTTGCCAGCAGCTATCAAGACGACATCACCCTCTATCTGAGAGGCGTTGCCCGCCAGGACAAATCCCGTCAAGACTATGCAGTAGCCCGTCGTTTGGCCCGCAAATGGATGGACCACAACCATTACAAGACTCTCACCGAACTCGCCACATTTGTTATGGACCAGCTCAACCAGCTGCAACAATTCGAAACGGGCCGCAAAGAACCCGAGACGTTCCATCTGGCTAAAGGCTGGCTGCGCGAAATGGAGGCCGAACTGGTTTGGGCTCATTTTGGTTTGGGCAGCGACCGAGTAAGCCACCTCCACCTGCCATTCTACAGCGACGATATATTTCCCCACTACCCCGATTTCGAACACGACGTCAAGCCTATAGTCGACTTGCTCGAAAAGGTGAAACCCACCATTGTCAGCCTTGCACTCGACCCAGAAGGCAGTGGACCCGACACTCACTTCAAGACCCTCATAGCCCTCAGTATGGCCCTCGACGAGTATCATGAACGCCACCCTGAGGTAAACCTTCGCGTTTGGGGCTACCGCAACGTATGGTCGCGCTATCATATCAGCGAGGTCGGCAAGGCAATCCCCGTCTCGCTGAATTCCTTTGCCGTAATCAAGAACATGTTCGACACCTGCTACCTCAGCCAGAGAAGTGCCGACTTCCCTAGTTACGAGTATGATGGCCCGTTCAGCGAATTGGCTCAGAAAGTATGGGTAGAGCAGCACAACGACATCTGCAGCTTATTAGGCGAGGACTACTTCTACGGATCCGACTCCATGATGATGAAGCGCGCCTATGGCATGATCTATCTCAAGGAAATGACCTACGCCCAATTCAAGGAGTACATGATTCCCGTCAAACGGCTTCTCGAGACCAAAGAGGCCATGCAGAAATAAGCATCAGATCTAATAAGAATGATAAAGCCCGCCGAAAGCGGGCTTTATTTATTGCAATATCGCAGTAGTTTCCTACTTGTCCAACGCCTCATATTTCGAGCAGCGGCTCTTATATTCTGGCACGATTTCCTTCATAATCTTCACGATGGCCATGTCATCGAATCCATAGCTGGTTTCAAGCAGGCGTTCCTCGTTGGCGCAAGCGGTCTGGTAATCGTATTCGCGCACGCTGGCCACCATAATCTTAGGATGATGGGTCGGCTTGGTCTGTTCGGCATCGTTGAGCACCTCCTCATAGAGTTTCTCGCCATCACGAAGGCCGGTAAACTTGATGTCGATATTCTTTGCGCCAGAGAGCTTGATCATGCGCTTGGCCAGGTCTACGATACGAACCGGTTTGCCCATATCGAAGACGAATATCTCGCCGCCATTGCCCATAGTGCCCGCCTCAAGAACCAGTCGGCAAGCCTCAGGAATAAGCATGAAGAATCGGATAATATCAGGATGAGTAACGGTAATAGGACCGCCCTTCTTTATCTGTTCTTTGAAGATAGGGATAACGGAGCCGTTGCTGCCAAGCACGTTGCCAAAACGAGTGGTAACGAACTGGGTAACGCCCTTAACGGAGCCATCCACGATAGCCTTGTTGAGTGACTGGCAGTAGATCTCGCAGATGCGCTTCGAACAGCCCATCACGTTGGTCGGGTTCACAGCCTTGTCGGTAGAGATCATCACAAACTTCTTGGTGCCGTACTTCACTGCCAGATCGGCCACTACGCGCGTACCATATATATTATTCTGGACAGCAATTCCTGGATTGTCTTCCATCATGGGCACATGCTTATAGGCAGCTGCGTGGAACACATATTCAGGCTTATGCTCGGCAAAGATGGATTCCATATGCGACTGATTGGCAATGCTGGTGACGATAGTCTCGCACTTGATGTCGCCAAACTGACGACACATCAGCAGGCGGATATCGTGCATAGGAGTCTCTGCCTGGTCGATAAGCACCATCTCAGCGGGTTCGAACTGTGCCACCTGGCGCACCATCTCAGAACCAATGCTGCCGGCAGCACCAGTGATAAGGATGCGCTTGCCTTTCAGCATATTGCCGATAGCAGCCATATCCACCTCAATCTTCTCACGTGGCAGCAGGTCTTCGATATCCACCTCGTGGAGATGAGAGTGCTGAAGGTCTGACTTGCCGTCCCACACTTCGGCCGGAGGCAGCATCAAAATCTTGATATTGTTGGAAATCAAGTTATCTATCAGCTCTTCATTCTCGCGAAAGCGCTCAGCCTGCATAGGGCTCACCACCAGCATCTGGGCATGAGAGTCCTTCATGTGCTTGATCAGGTTGGGGCCGTCGCGACGCACCTGAACACCCATGAGCCACTTGGTTTGGAGGTCGCCGTCGGGGCTAACGAATCCCACCACGCTCATGGTCTGAGGCACCTCGTTCTGGATGCTCTTGGCCAACGCCACGCCGCCTTCCTTTACGCCATAGATATACACACGCTTGGCCGACTCATTGCGGGTAACGCCCTCAAAGAGATATTTCACCAGCAGGCGTTCCACCCACATCATGAGGGTAGCAAGAATGCCTGCAATCAAGATTGAGACTATGCCAGGAATCATCACGCACTCTACCTGGAAAAGTTCCAGCAGAAGCTTGACTCCAAAAGTGGCAGCAGCTCCGCATGAGGTAGCGGTAGAGGCATGGGTAAGGTCCACCAGCGACGAATAGCGGATAATGCCGCTATAGGTGTGGAACACTCTGAACATCACAGCATAAATAGCCGTACTAAGCAATATGCCGTAATTAATGGCCAAAAAGTTAGACTCTATCACGTCCAACTCTTCTCCCAAAACGATTCCAACAGCACTGGACAGCAACACGATAACGCAATCCAGCACAAGAATACACCAATAAGGCAGCGCCTTCTTTGAGAAGTACCATTTTGAGATTGATGATAGTAATCCGTTCAGTTTCATTTAGTCTATTTTTTCAATAACTATTGTGTCGGTTTGGAGTTTGCAAAGTTATTATTTTTTTCACTCTAAGGCAAATCCATTTCTATCCATTTCGTAATATACTCTATTTCAATAAGCAAAAACGGCTATTTAAGGTCGATAGACTCCATCAGTTTGACAGCATCGACATACTGGGCGATGCCTTCTGCCACCAATTTGGCATCGCGCATCGCATGCACAACAGAGGCCTGACGGTTGGCCACATCGCCGCCCGCAAACACACCTCTTCTCGAAGTCATGCCATAAGGCATTTCGCGGGTGAGCATGAAGCCCTTCTCGTCGGTATTGATGCCGCTAGTGTTGCGCGAAGCGGTAGTGGCAGGCTGAGCACCTACGGCCAGCAGCACCACGTCGGCGCCCAGCGTCTTGCGCTCATACTCCATGTGGTCGGGGTCCTCGGGGGTTGGTGCAGGCTTCTTGGTCTGCATCACTATCTCAGTCATGCTGCCGTTGTCGTCGTGGTGGATTTCCACGATGTCGGCATTCCAGTTGAAGCGAATGCCCTCCTCGAGGGCCTCTTCATACTCCGAATGCAGCGCAGCCATGCGGTCGATGGTGCGATGATAGACCACGTCCACCGTTCTGGCGCCCAAGCGGATAGCCATGCGTGCAGCGTCCATTGCCGTATTGCCGCAGCCAATCACGTACACCTTGTCGCCCGGCTTCACAGCCACCTCGTTGCGGCCGGCCAGGCCATCCTGATAGAGCTGTGATATGCGGAGGAAATGGGTGGCCATCACGGCCCCCTTGGTCTCCTTGCCAGGGATGTCGAGTTCGCGAGGCTTCGAGGTGCCGGTGCCCACAAACACGGCGTCAAATCCCTGCTCAAACATCTGGTCGATAGTGATATCCTCGCCCACAGTGGTATTCATGTGGAACACCACGCCGAGCTCCTCGATAAGGCGCACCTCGCGACGCACCACCTCCTTAGGCAGGCGGTATTCTGGAATGCCGTACATCAGCACGCCGCCGGCCTCGCGCTCCATCTCGAAGATGTCGACATGGAAGCCCATGCGAGCCAGATCGCCCGAAACCGTAAGGCCGGCAGGACCGGAGCCAATCACGGCCACGCGGCCACGAGTCTTGGCCGGGATATCGGAGTGGGTAAGGTTGAGTTCGGCGTCGAAGTCGGCTATGAAGCGCTCCAACTTGCCGATATTGATATTCTTGCCCTGCTTGCCAAGAACGCACGAGCCCTGGCACTGGCGCTCATGGGCACAAACGCGTCCGCAAACGGAGGGAAGATTGCTTTTGGCACGAATAATCTGGATGGCGTTGCCCATATTTCCCTTGCGCAATTCGTGAATCCAATCAGGAATATCATTAGAAATCGGACAGCCCTTTTTGCACGATGGCACCTTGCATCTGAGGCATCTCTGAGCCTCTTGGATAGCCTCTGCCATTGTGTAACTTTCACTAACTTCTTTGAATTTGTTCATTTCTTCGAATCGTGTTTGAGGGTGCAAAGTTACGAATTTTACGCGAACCATCCAAGCAATTTGCAATATATTTTTATTAATGACCACATGCGCGACCCAAAAACCTCGGCAGAAAACAAGTAAAATTTGTTACACATACAGCCCCATTTCCAACCCAGATCGATTCACAATCGCCCCGACAACAAGGTCCAACATAGACCATTTTTTGCGCTATATCTCCTTTTTATCTCCTTTATATCTCCTTTTATTCTGTTTCTTAGCAAAAGAGATAAAAAGGAGAAAATAAAGAGATAAAAAGGAGATATAACAAAGAAACAGCTGTTTTATAGCGCAGTAGCGCCTTTCTATCCGAAACGGAATACATCAGCCATCTAAGGCGAGCAGAAAAGAGAATTTGTTGCACTAAAAATAAAATCTCAAATATGCGAAATGATGGATTTCAAAAAAAATAAAACCTCTGCAAACTATTCGGCAACTTTTTGCGTTATAGGAATAATTAAAAATATAATTTTATGCACAACAAAGTCCTTTTGATCTATACCGGCGGCACCATCGGCATGGTGCAAGACGAGAACGGGGCACTCCACCCTTTCGAACTCGAGCGCATCTTCGAGGCCGTTCCGCAACTAAAGCATACTACCTACCAGATCGACAGCTGCCAGCTTAAGGAGATCATCGACTCCTCCAACATGAACCCCAAGGTGTGGGCCGAGATAGCCGACATCATTGAGCGCGAGTATGAGAAGTACGACGGATTCGTTGTGCTCCACGGCACCGACACCATGGCCTACACCGCCTCGGCACTGAGCTTCATGCTCGAGAATGTGGGCAAGCCCGTGGTGCTCACCGGCTCCCAGCTGCCCGTGGGCATGCTGCGCAGCGACGGACGCGAGAATATCATCTGCGCCCTCGAGATTGCCAGCGGCCAGCACCAGGTGGTGCCCGAGGTGTGCATCTTCTTTGAGCAGCACCTCTATCGCGGCAACCGCTCCACCAAGGTGAGCTCCGAGAACTTCGACGCCTTCTACAGCTACAACTATCCTCCGCTGGTGACCGCCGGCATCAATATCCGCTACAAGAAGCAGCACATCATGCCCATGCCCGACGAGCCGATGCGGGTGCGCACCCGCATGGACGAGCACATCGCCGTGCTGAAGCTCTTCCCCGGCATCACTCCTCAGGTGGTGCAGGCCGTGCTGCATGCCGAGGGTCTCAAGGGCGTGATCATCGAGACCTACGGCTCGGGCAATGCCCCCACAGAGCAATGGTTCCTCTTGGCGCTCCAGGAGGCCGCGATGAGGGGCATCCTGCTGATCGACGTCACCCAGTGCAAGGCCGGCGGCGTGAAGCTGAAGCAGTATGCCGTGAGCTGCGACCTCGACCGCATCGGAGTCATTTCCGGCGGCGACATCACCACCGAGGCAGCCGTCACCAAGCTGATGTACCTGCTCGGCAACTACGGCGACGACCCGCAGAAGGTGAAAGAGCTATTCGAAATGCCATTACGCGGCGAGATGAATTTGTAAGACAATTTTCTTGGAGCTCAGAACAATCAAAATCATATTACAATAGTCCACAAAGTTGAAAAAACATCAAATAATATGTTAAACCAATCCCGGAAATCCGTCGACAACCACGCCCGGATAATTGGGAAAGCCTCCTTGTTGAGGAGGCTGATTCTGGTAATTGGGTGCTGCCTGGCTTCAGTCGTAGACACAAGTGCGCAGGTCACGAACCTTGCCGGATTCGACGACCACATGCTGCACTACGGCATTCAGATCGGCTATACCGGGGCAAAGTTCGACGTGGGCTTCACCCAGATGGACAGCATTCGCGGGCGACTCAACAACACCAACTCCTATAATCAGGCCGGATTCCATATAGCCGTAATCGGAGATATGCGCATCGGCCGATTCTTCAGCCTTAGGGCGCTGCCTGGAGTGTCGCTGCTCAGCCGCGAAATCACCTACACTTGGGATCCCGCCTACCAGGCCGACCACCCGATAGTCGACCCCAAGCGAACCGTGGAATCGGTATACGGCGACTTCCCCATCGAGATCAAATACAAGGCCATGCGCTGGAACAACTTCCGTCCCTACGTGACCGGTGGCGCCAGCTATGGATTCGACTTTGCCAGCCTGCGCAAGAACAAGAACAACAACGACGAGGCCATCATCCGCCTCAACCCCAACGACATACGCTATTCGCTTGGCGTCGGAAGCGACTTCTTCCTCTCGTATGTGAAGTTCGCCATCGAGCTGAAGATGAACTTCGGCGTGCTCAACCTCAGGGTTGACGACAACGATATCTATACCCTTTCCACCGACAAGCTCACCTCGCGCACCTATATGATCTGCTTCACATTCGAAGGATAGCGCACTCCATCAGCAAGAAAAAAGTAATGAAGACCATCCAGATAGACCTCACACCTGAAGAATACTTCACCGAAGAACTACTGAAAAAAGCCGTTGCCAAAGAACTTCACACCGCCAGCGAGAGCATCGCCCATGTGGAAGTCATCAAGCGCAGCCTAGATTCGCGTCGAGGCATTCGCTATCACGCCACGGCAGAGGTCTACATGGCCGGCGAACCCATCTCCGAGAAGGACTATTCGTCGCCCTACCAAGACTGCCGTAATGGCGATCCGGTAGTGATCGTCGGAGCCGGACCAGCAGGACTCTTTGCCGCCCTCAAGGCGTTGGAGAAAGGACTGAAGCCCATCATCATCGAACGCGGCAAGCCGGTGAAGGAACGCAAGTTGGACATCGCCCAGCTGGCGCGCGAAAAGCAGGTCAACCCCGAGAGCAACTGGTGCTTTGGCGAAGGTGGTGCCGGCACGTTCAGCGACGGCAAGCTATATACCCGCAGCAACAAGCGCGGCAACATCGACGAGGTGATCAGCAAGTTCGTAGAGCATGGCGCCGACCCCAAGATCATGATCGACGCCCACGCCCATATCGGCACCGACTGCCTCAGCGGCATCATAGCCAACATGCGTAACACCATCACGAGCCATGGCGGAGAATACCATTTCGAAAGCCGCGTCGTCGACCTCGTCATAGACGGCGACAGCCGTGTGCGCGGCGTCATCGACCACCTCGGCAACCGCTACGAGGGCAAGGCCGTGATCCTGGCCACCGGCCACTCGGCCAGAGACATTTATGAGCTCTTCTACCAGAAGGGATGGCAGATCGAGGCCAAGCCCTTTGCCATGGGCGTGCGCGTAGAGCACCCGCAAAGGCTCATCAACAGCATACAGTACCACACCGAGCACTACTCTCCCCTACTGCCGCCGGCAAGCTACTCGCTGGTGACGCAGGTGGGACGGCACGGCGTGTTCTCGTTCTGCATGTGCCCCGGCGGAGTAATAGTGCCCGCCGCCACAGCCGACGGACAGCAGGTGGTGAACGGCATGAGCAACTCCAACCGCAACTCCCCATACGCCAACTCGGGCATCGCAGTGACGGTGGGACTGGAAGACGTGCCGCAATACAGCCAATATGGAGAGTTGGCGCTGCTAAGGTTCCAGCAGGACGTGGAGCGGCGAGTCTTTGAGGCGGCCGGCAACAGCATCAAGGCCCCCAGCCAGCGGCTCACCGACTTCGTGAAAGGCAAGCCCAGCACCCGTCTCAACAAGAGCAACTACATGGGCGAATGCGTAAGCGCCAACGTCTACGAGATACTGCCCGACTTCGTGGTAGAAGGCCTTCAGCAGGGATTTATGGATTTCGGTCGCAAGATGCGCGGTTTCTACACCGCCGAGGCAAGCGTGCTGGCCGTGGAGTCGAGAACCTCGTCGCCCGTGCGCATTCCCCGCGACAGAGAGACTCTGGAACACCCGCAGCTCAAGGGGCTCTACCCCTGCGGCGAAGGCGCCGGCTACGCCGGAGGCATCGTATCCAGCGCCATGGACGGAATTAATTGTATAGAAAAGTTTTGCCAGAGGTAACATATATTTGACCCAGTTGTTATTATAGGTATGGAATTTGAACTGAAATCTGATTTTGCGCCGATGGGCGACCAGCCCGAGGCCATACGGCAGCTCGTGGAAGGCATCAACAACGGCCAGCGGGCGCAAGTGCTCATGGGCGTGACGGGCAGCGGCAAGACTTTCACGGTGGCCAACGTCATCAAAGAACTGAACCGCCCTACCCTCGTGCTCAGCCACAACAAGACCCTTGCTGCCCAGCTCTACGGCGAGTTCAAGCAATTCTTCCCCAACAACGCGGTGGAGTACTTCGTGAGCTACTACGACTACTACCAGCCCGAGGCCTACATCGCCGCCACTAATACCTATATAGAAAAAGACCTGGCCATCAACCAAGAGCTCGACAAACTGCGCCTTCGTGCCAGTTCGGCCCTGCTGAGCGGCCGCCGCGACGTGATCGTGGTCAGCTCCGTAAGCTGCATCTACGGCATCGGCAATCCCGAGGAGTTCAAGCGCGGCACCGTAGCCCTCAAGGTAGGCGACCGCATGGAACGCGACCAGCTGCTCATGCGCTTGCTCGAAGGGCAGTATGTCCGCAACGAGATAGAGTTCATCAACGGCCGCTTCCGCGTCAAGGGCGACACCGTGGACATCTTCCCATCCTTTGCCGATTTCTGTTTCCGAATCAGCTTCTGGGACGACGAGATCGAGTCCATCTACAGCTTCGACCCCATCAGCGGACAAAAGCTCGAAAACTTCAACGAGACGGTCATCTATCCCGCCACCAACTTCCTCACCAACAAGGAAACTATGGCGCAGGCCCTGTTGCAGATCCAGCACGACATGTTTGAGCGTCGCGACTATCTCGAATCCATCGACAAGCACCTCGAAGCCAAGCGACTAGAGGAGCGCGTGAACTACGACCTAGAGATGATCCAAGAGATAGGCTACTGCAGCGGCATCGAGAACTATTCCCGCTACTTCGACGGCCGCGAGGCCGGCACAAGGCCCTTCTGCCTCATCGACTATTTCCCCGACGACTTCCTGCTGGTGATCGACGAAAGCCACGTCACCGTACCTCAGATCGGAGCCATGTATGGCGGCGACCGCAGCCGCAAGACTTCGCTCGTGGAATATGGATTCAGACTTCCGTCGGCATTCGACAACCGCCCGCTGAAATACGACGAATTCTACGACATCACCGGCCAGACCATATATATTTCCGCCACCCCTGCCGACTACGAGCTCAACGAAGCCGAAGGCGTAGTGGTAGAGCAAGTCATTCGTCCAACAGGACTGCTCGACCCGGTAGTAGAGGTGCGACCCGCCGTGTCGCAGGTCGACGACCTGCTCGACGAGATTGAGAAGACCCTCGACAAAAACGAGCGCGTGCTGGTCACCACCCTCACCAAACGCATGGCCGAAGAGCTCTCCAGCTACCTCATAAACCTCGGAATCAGAACCAAATACATACACTCCGACGTCGACACATTGGAACGCGTGGAGATCATGCGCGACCTCCGCATGGGCGTCTTCGACGTGCTCGTCGGCGTCAACCTCCTGCGCGAGGGCCTAGACCTGCCCGAGGTGAGCCTCGTGGCCATCCTCGATGCCGACAAGGAAGGCTTCCTGCGCAGCGACCGAGCACTTATCCAGACCATCGGCCGTGCCGCCCGAAACGTGCACTCCAAGGCCATCCTCTATGGCGACAAGATCACGGGGTCCATGCAGCGCGCCATCGACATCACCAACGCCCACCGCGAGAAGCAGATACGCTTCAATCTCGAGCACGGCATAGTGCCCAAGCAGATCAAGAAATCCACCGAGTCTATCATCGGACAGACCTCCGTCATAGAGCTCGCCGCTGAGGAAGCCGCCGAATACCAAACCAAAGACCCCTGGCAGTTCGACGAAGGCCAGCGCAACCACACCGCCCCCCTCGAAGTCCACGACGACGAGGCCGAATACCGCGTAGCGCCCGCCCCAAAAGCCAAAGAGCCCGACGGCCGCACCAAGGAACAGCTGAAAAAGGACATCCGCGAAACCCAACGCAAGATGCAGGCGGCAGCCAAGGAGATGAACTTCATGCAGGCCGCAAAGTTCCGCGACGAAATCGCCGAAATGCAGAAGCTGCTCGAAACCGCCCGATAGCATGAATTACTAGGGCACAACTCCCGCCTATCTCCTGCCAAACTGGCGGTCAACTCCGAGACTAGGAAGGCGAGAAATACGCCTTGCGACCTAGCGTTGGCCCGGCATTATCGCCCCAAAAAAACAAAATAGTAGTCCCCCGAAACAATAAAACTGGAAGATTGACGTTATTGACCAAAACCATCCGCATGAAAAAGATAGTCTTTGCATTGGCAGCACTGCTCTGCATCATGTCATCGTGCAAGAAAGATGACGACAATTCCTCAACAGCAAACGGCATCACCGACTACGGTGCCATCGACGCCCTCTATTCTATCGGTCCAAACAAGCAAGTGAGATTCTCCAAAGGCAACCTCCAGTACAAGGCCTCTACCCAGACCTGGAGATTCGCCGAGAAACAATTTGACCGCATCGGAACCGACAACGAGAACATCTCCGACATCTATGGCGGATGGATCGACCTCTTTGGCTGGGCCACAAGTGGCTGGGACTGCGGCAACACCTACTACATGCCCTACGACCACGACTTCGTGGACGACTATGAGCAAGGCAACGGCTACGGGCCTCTGCCTCCCCGAGACTACGACCTGGTGGGCGAATACGCCAACTGCGACTGGGGCGTTTACAACGCCATATCCAACGGAGGCAACAAGGCCGGCATGTGGAGGACCCTCTCGGCCGACGAATGGGACTACCTGATCAACACCCGTCCCAACGCCTCACAAAAATATGGTGCAGCAAGCATTGAAGGCATCAACGGACTCGTGCTGTTGCCCGACAGCTGGACGCTTCCCGAGGGCTGCAAGTTCAAGATAGGCATGGGCACCAACGAGGACATGTCCTACTACGCACGCCAAAACAACCTCACCGAAGAAGAATGGCTGCCCATGCAGAAAAACGGCGCCGTGTTCCTGCCTGCCGGCGGAAGCCGACAAGAGTTCTCGTCGGTGGCCTATGTCAACGACATCGGGCGCTACTGGTCGGTGACTCGCTGCTACGACAAGCCCCTCTACGAGGAGTGGTGTGCCTACAGCCTCTATTTTCAAAGCAACGACGTCAAGGCCAAGGAGTTCAACAATCCTCGCGACTATGGCCGCTGCGTGCGCCTGGTGCGCGACGCCAAGTAAGAACGAATCCTAAACTAACGCAAAATATTATCTAACCCAAAAAACATTATAATCATGAAAAAAGCACTGAAATTTGCAGCCATGCTGCTCGGCATCGTAGCCATGATCTCCTTGTCATCTTGCAAGAAAGAAAATGAAGACCTCATCATCGGCAAATGGAACGTCGTTTCCGAGACCGCAATGGGCCAGACCATGAACCTCAGCCAGATGGGCATGACCATGACTTGGGAATTCCTCAAAGACGGCACCGGCAAGATGAACATGACCATGAACTTCATGGGCCAGAACATGAACGAGAGCGAAGACTTCGCCTACACTGTTGATGGCGACAAGCTTATCATGACCGCAGAAGGCGAAACCGAGACCGTTACCATCGTAAACCTCGACAAGAAAGTTCTCGAAATGGAAATGACCGACGTCGACGAAGACTCTGGCGCACCTATGACCATCAAGATGAACTGCGAGCGCATGTAATTCATCGCAAAACAATACCCACAAAAGGCTGCAGACTGCAGCCTTTTTTTTGTATCTTTCCGCGTCTGATAAAGGACTATTTCGCGCACGAATGATAAAAAGTAGGCAATATTCGCGTTTTTTTCGTATCTTTGTTGGTTCGTAATAGCATCAATCAGTATTAAACACCTTAATAACTATATGAAAATCAACTTAAGACACTATTTCGCACTCGCAATCCTTGCGGTAATTTGTGTATTTGGGCGCTCCGTCCAGGCCCAAAACTCACCCGCCGACTCCTGTGCCATCACTATTGTGATGCATGATTCTTTTGGCGACGGATGGAATGGCAATGCCGTCTACGTCTACGAGGAGCAGACCCTCCTTGGCTCCTGCACGCTAGGCAACGGACGCCTAGGCACTAGAGAATTCCACGTAGCCAATGGCGACTCCATCAAACTAGCCTACCACGCAGGCCAATACCCCGACGAATGCACTATTGATGTCCTCAACGCCAACGGCGACACGATCATCAGCAGACTCTCGCTGAACTACCACAACGAGGGCGACATCCTGGCCGCATTCATCAACAATTGCCCCTCATGCATTCGTCCTTCCCACCTAGAGCTGACCGACGTGACCTACAACTCCGCCTCATTCAGCTGGAACGGCAACGCCGGCATGTGGATCTACGAATATGGTCCACGCGGATTCGAACCCGGAAACGGCACCGCAGCCTCAACCACCGACCTCAACTGCTCCATCTACGGACTGATGCCCCACACCGACTACGACCTCTACGTCATGGCCTCCTGCTCGAGCAATCCTTCTCCTGCCGTGATGGTTCAGTTCACCACTACCTACCAATGCTCCCCTATCGGTTCCGTATCCATCAGCCAGATTGGAACCACCTCAGCCATGATAGAATACACCATCATCGAGGACGAGGCCGACAATATCGCCAATGAGTTCGCCATCACGGTGAACGGCAGCGACAACTTCAACCAGCAATTCATCATCAACGGCGAGTCTATGCGCCTGCTAGGACTCACCCCCAACACCGCCTATACCGTAAATGTGGCTCCAAGATGCGGCCTGATTCAAGATACCGGCATGACCGTCCACTTCATCACCCACGGCCTCCCCTGCCTCGTTCCTGACACCACCACCCGCTTTGCCGCCATCACCGGCGACGGCATCCAGCTCGTCAACCGCGTGCCCATCTTCATCGACCGCGGCAACTCCTTCGCACAATGCCTCTATCGTGCCTCAGACCTCATCGCCGCTGGCGCCGTTGGCGGCATCATCGACTCTCTCTACCTTACTTGGACTCCTAACGACACTATCGTCAAGGACTTCACCATCCTTCTGGGCACCACCGAAGCCGAGAGCGTTTCAACCGCCGGATGGCTGGCTGCC
This sequence comes from Bacteroidales bacterium, assembly GCA_024400415.1. GTDB lineage: Bacteria > Bacteroidota > Bacteroidia > Bacteroidales > P3 > Colimorpha. Next base: position 48,025 of record JAKSMS010000008.1, read on the forward strand.
AACAACTCCGTGGTAGTCTACACCGGCACCCACGGACAGTATACCGATAATACCCAAGGCTACAAGCTGAACGGCAACTTCGCTTGGGATGGCTCCAGCAACCTCGTGATGAGCATTCTCTCTGCCACTCCTGCCGGCACCACCAGCGACTTCTCCGGCTTCACTGCAGCAGCCACCCCAACCTCCTATCCCGCCACGTCTTGCTATGGTGTTGATGGCGCCCCGCTCACTTTGGCCAACGCCTGGAACGGCACCTCCAACGGTACCTCTGCATACCTGCCAAACCTGAGAATCGTCACCTTCGGATGCAGCTCCCAGCTCACCTGCGCAGCACCTATCATCACCATCGACGCCATCGATGCCTCTGCTGTCGAACTCAGCTGGATCCCCGGTTATCAGGAAACTTCCTGGACCGTTGAATACAAGCAGCAGGGCGCTTCCGCCTGGACCCTTGCCGAAAGCGACAATCCCGTACCCTACTACTACTTTGACGACCTCGAGGTAAATACCGACTACATCTTCCGCATTGGTGCCAACTGCAACGACACCACCTTCTATAGCGAAGTCAGCGCCCGCACCCAATGCGGCCAGCTCCGTAACTTCCCTTACACCCAAGACTTCGAGTCTTGCGGCCAAAACATGCCAGCATGCTACACCGCTATGAACAGCGACGAAGGCGAGACCTGGGTAGAATACTACGGCAGCCGCCTGGCCATGATGATGTCCTTTGGCGACCCAACCGGTTTCATGCTGCCACCTCTCAATGACGACATCGACGCCAACAACATGCAGATATCCTTCACCGGACGCGTCGGCATGTCCGATTGGACCTACGGTTCATCCCTCATCATAGGCGTCTGCAGCCAAGCAGGCAACCTCAGCACCTTCGAGGCCGTAGACACCCTCGTTGATATCCCCAACACCATCTACACCTATACCGTCAGCTTCGCCAACTATTCCGGCAGCGGCAAGTACATCACCTTCGTATCCAAGCCGCTGGGTAACAATATGGCCAATTTGGTGGTTGTCGACAACCTTGTGCTCGACCTGCTGCCCAACTGCCCCGACCCAACCGGTTTCGAGGTTAGCGCCCTCCATACCAATTCAGCCGACCTCGTGTGGGATGCTTCGGGCAACGTTGAGAATTGGATTCTCGAATATGCCGACCACAGCTTCACCCCTGGCGTAGACAGCGTTGCTTCCATCACCACCACATCCGCCGGCGCCACACTCTCCAATCTCGCCAGCAATACCACCTACTATGCCTTCCTCTATGCCGACTGCGGCGGCGAATACGGCAGCCACGCCTCCGTCACCTTCACCACTCCGCTCACCGAGCCCGAGGCTCTGCCCATCTCTTGCAGTTTTGAAAACGGCAACGACGGATGGATGTTCGCAGGCCAGACCAACAACTGGACCATCGGCGACGCCACCAGCCACGGCGGCAGCCACTCCCTCTATGTCAGCAACAACGGCCAATCCCACGCCTACACCACCAACACCGCCACTGCATCCTACGCCTTCAAAGACATCCTTGCCGCCGATACCGGCAACTACTACTACGCCTACGACTGGCTCTGCAATGGCGAAGGCTCCTACGACTACATGCGCATCTATCTGGCACCTGCCGGCGTAGAGCTCACCCCTGGCGTGAAATACAACGGCATTACCGCCACCTCTGCCCCTCAAGGATGGAAGGCTCTCGACAACGGACACATGTCCTACAATGAAGACTGGACCTACAGCGCCGGCGCCGTGCATATCGACCAGCCCGGCCAATACCGACTGGTAGCCGTTTGGGTCAACGACGCTTCTGACGGCAACCAGCCTCCAGCAGCCATCGACAACTTCACCCTCTCCAACAGCAACTGCGCTGCTCCTTCCTCATTCGCCGGCACCCTCAACGCCGCTGGCGACACCGTCACCCTCACCTGGCAGGAGACCTCTACCGCCTCCTACTACCAGATTCGCAGCGTGGCCCACGGCGGCAATCCTGAAACCGACGCCGCCCTCGTCGGCCACATTACTGGCAGCACCTGGATTTTTACCGACCTGCCGCTCGGCGAATACTACGACTTCTACATCCGCAGCGAGTGCGACTCCGACTCCTCCAACTGGAGAGGACCCATCACTTTGCTCACCGGACCTAAGTACAATATGGCAGTCACCGGCACCGACACGCTCGTCACCTGCACAACCACCATCTTCGACAATGGCGGCCCCAACGGCAGCTATAGCAACTATTGCAACTCCACACTCTACGTGATACCTGCCGACAGCAGCAGCGTGCTCTCCATCAGCGGCACCGCCCATACCGAAGGCCGCTACGACTATCTCACCATCTATGATGGCGACGCTGACAACGGAATCCTCGTGTTCAGCGACTACGGCATCGACGACCTTTCTCAGATCGGACCTTTCATCTCTGAGTATGGCGGATTCACCATCCAGTTCCATTCCGACGGCAGCCGCGAATATAGCGGTTTCGAACTCACCACCCATTGCATCGACAACAGTTGCCCAACTCCCGTCAACCTCGTCGCCAGCAACGCCACCCACAATAGCGTAGAACTTTCGTGGACCGACCGCGCCGGCGCCAACGCCTGGATCGTTGAATATGGCGCCAAGGGCTTCACCCTCGGACAAGGCACCCAGATAGCCGCCAGCACCAACCCTGTCACCATCAGCGTGCCCGCCAGATTCGAAGGCGAATACTACGTACGCGCCGTTTGCAACCCCGGCTCCGACACCGGACGCTACAACGCCTACCCATGCCCATTCCGCACCGCTCAGATTGCCGCCACCCTTCCCTATAGCTACGCTTTCGACAACAATGCCGAATGGTCTTCCTGGGAGCAGGCCCACAACTCCACCATCACTTGGACCAAGGCCTCCAACCAGATGGAACTCGCCATCGACGCTCAGGCCTCCTACAATGGCGCCAACAGCGTATTTGCTTACCGCGACTTCGATTTTGGCACCGAGGACACCCTCGTCAGCATCTCTTTCCGCGCCAAGAACAGCCCTATCAACTCAGCCCAGGCCGAGCAGTTCTCCGTACTCCTGGTAGATCCATCCACGCCAGTCTCAGCCAGCAACGCCGCCTACACCACTCCTTGGGGCTCCGACGCCCAGCTCTCCCCTATCGCTACTATCGACACCTCTAGCGAATGGACCAACTACTCGATCGACATCCCTAACCTCAGCGGCATCAAACGTCTCGTATTCTACTGGCGCAACGATATTGCCATCAGCGCACTGCCTTACACACCTGCAGCCATCGACAGCCTCATCATCGACTTCAGCCGCTGCCACCAGCCCTATAGCGTAGCCGCCTCCGATATCGACCAGACCTCCGCCGACATCAGCTGGCAGGGCGATTCCGACATGGGCTATACCGTACGCTACCGCTACGACGGACAGGAGCACCCCTCCTACGCCACCACACAGCAGCCCCGCATCACCCTTACCGGACTCCTTCCTCAAACCCACTACACCGTTGAGGTAGCAGCCATCTGCGACGGCGGCACCAGCGACTTCTCCGCACCAGCCTCATTCACCACTCTCGAGATGCCTTGCCCAGCACCTACCAACTTGGCAGCCACCCAGATTACCCACAACAGCGCCACCATCACTTGGTCCGCCGAAGAGGGCATCGAGAGCTTCACCCTATTCTATGGCGCTCCCGGCTCCGAGATCGACAGCCGCCGTTCGGTAACCGTCCAGGCCACCCAGGCCGACCTCACCGCACTTAGCGCCAACACCGAGTATGCAGTGTGCGTTCGCGCCAATTGCGGCACCTCCAACACCGCCATCAGCGACGACATCCGCTTCACCACCCTCCAGAGCAACGCCATCAGCGCCATCGAGGACGGCATAGAGCTCAGCCTCTATCCTAACCCCGCCACCCATGTCGCACACCTCTGCCTCAACGGCATCGACGAGCCGGTAGAGATAATCCTCCTCGACATCAACGGCCGCGAGGTTCTCCGCCAGCAGGCCCACGCCCAAGAGGCCTCCCTCAACGTTGCCCATCTGGCAGCCGGCACCTACTTCGTCAGAGTGGTCGGACTCCACACCCACGCCTCTAGCAAGCTCCTTGTAAAGTAGCCCAACACATAATATAAGTAAATAATAATTATCACCATATGAATTACAAAGAATATAAGCAACTGAATCTTACCCAGATCAGCGAGGAAATCCGCAAGTTCTGGGAAGACAACGAGACTTTTGAGAAAGGACTGAAACTCTCCG
>JAKSMS010000009.1 GCA_024400415.1 Bacteroidales bacterium
AGGCGGGTCATGTTCTTCTGACCGATAAGGCTTCGCAACTTCAACTTCCAACCTTTATTATTCTCAGACCAAGAACCTAAACCTTTATGTTCACAGTAAGTATTGTCGGTACGGATATACTCTCCTGTTGTATGTCGAGGTGAGAAATAGTCCACGGGAAAGACATGAAGATCTTTGTAATCCTGTTCCAGGCCGTTTTGAAGAAAGCCGTTTTGTGCCATATTGGCAGTAATGAACTGCACGTTGGTAGTCATGTCAAAAGAGCCATCTGGCTTGACGAAGTGACGTCCCTCATAACTCTTTAACTGTTCAGAAATCCATTCACCATGAGGGATGCTAGCACAGACACCCATCATTACAGGAAGATGTTTGCTTCCTTCAAATCCAGCAAAAGCATCGTACTTGAGCAGATTATCAAAAGGCTTGTACACTTCAAAATCGACATCCATATACAATCCTCCATACTTCTCAAGAGCCCAAAGCCGCACATAATCGCTAACAAAAGCATACTTCTTTGCCAGATATGCCTCATAGGCATAAACACTCATGGATTTCAAGACCTCTTCGAAGGTTATTGACTGCTGACCTTCGACTTCAAAATACTGGGATGGTTCGTCAATGATCGAAGGTCGATGGTTGACTCCACTTTGGTCGGCAGGCTTCGATAGATGGGTGATGATATTCTGTTGACTGATGGCTGTTGACTGTGCGAAGCGAACAAATGATTCTTCATTCCACAAACGATATTCCCAATCTGGCATATAATGATGCCAAGAGGCCATACAGTCTCTCACCAACTGAGGCAACTCACCTCGGCCAAACCAGCAGTAGTGAATAATCTTGGGTATCATAATCTAAAACTATCGAAGATGAGACTTCAGTTTGGATTTAATATGAGAACCTATCTTTAGCGAAAAATCTTTCAAATGCAGAAACCACAATGGTTTTCGGTACAGTTTCTGCCATTTTGCTGGCTGCTTGGACCAATCCACTTTGGATAGTTCTTGCTTAGCGGCTTGGCGGTATTCTTTGGACAAATAGTAGGGATACAGACCGTAGGTTCTGAGATTATCAATCAGCTGCTTGTAATCTGGATTGGTTTGCTCTATTTCTGATAGATAGTCTAGATTCCACAGCATGTGAACCTTGGGGTCATGCAGATGATGGGTGCCACGGAACGTGACATCTACATCTTGATTGTAGTTGCTCAGCGGTTTGTCGAGGAATGCTACACTGTACTTCAGCACTATCTTGATCCACAAATCAAAATCTTCGCCTAACTTCAGATGCTTGCGGAAACCGCCAAACTCATCAAAGATTGCTCGACTCATACAAACAGCACCTGTCCATAAGGGCATGCAGAGGGTCTTTGCATAGGTCTGAAGGTAATTGATAGTTCCGATGGTGTATGGTGTATGGTTAATAGTGTATGGATCTTTGATAAAAATTGGATTGATGGGGGCCAAACGTTTCTTGCCGTGCTTGACAATATAGTAACTTGTACCATAGATGCCCGCATCTGGAATGGCGTTAATCATAGCATCCATCTCCTCCAAAAAGGTCGGTTCCCACCAGTCGTCGGCATCAAGAAAGCAAAGATAATCGCCACATGATGCTGCCACGCCATTGTTGCGGGCCATGCTGACACCTTGGTTCTCTTGACGAATCAGGGTTGCGGTTGGCTGTTGGCTATTGGCCAGTAACTTTTCAACAATCCTACTTGAACCGTCGGTGCTGCCATCATCTACAACGACCAGTTCATAGTCGGTGAAGGTCTGAGAGAAAACAGACTGCAACGCCTTCTCCACATAGGGAGCTTTGTTGTAAACCGGTATGATAACGGAAAAACGCATACGGAGAATCTAAATAGCCCAATGAGCCATAAGTGGCCAGATTGAATCTTGCCATTACAAGCAGCGCTATTATTGATAAGCCTCGAAGTGCCATGGCTGGAATAAATTGCATAAAGTATCGGATAAAAACCAGCAAATGACAGATTCGGATGAGATGGATGGTCTGGGTTTGGACATTAACAACAATCCCCTATCGACATAGCAAACAGGAGCTAATCAAAGGTTTTTCAATAACTTACATTATCCCCTACCCATCCCTATCCAAGGACCAGCAGTCGAAACCTCGGAGTAATATAACACTACTCATTCTCTTTGCAAAAGTACGAAAAATGATAATAATATGCAAGTAATATTATAAAAAAATATCAACATTCTTTCATAAACCTCAAAATGATAATTAAAGAATGTTGATATTATACAACAAAAACAAGCAAAAAAGATTGCCTATATTGCAAGGAAGAGAGCTTCTATTTCAGTATGCAGACCTTGAAGATCATCTGGTCTATATTCTCCATGCCCTCTGGAAGGCCTCCATCTAGATCTTGGATAATAAAAGTCACCTCGCCCTTTTTCCAATCGAAGCGAATATTCTCACCCCAGGTGGCATCTTCAGCAGCGCTATAATAAGGGAAGACATAGGGCAAAAGATTCCAACGGCCATCTGACCATACATAAGCTACCACGGCACCATTATCCTCAACAGCCTGAGTTATGTCCTGATTATTGAATGATGCATAATAGTAGCCCACTCCATCCTCCGTAACCCAGTCGTTAGGGTTGACGGTATACTCGTAATTCAACAACGTAGAACCATCCACAATTGTCTGATAATAATGCTCATGGGTAATATACTCTTTGGTACAACCCACCATTAACAACAGCATTGCAGAAAGGATCGAAATCAATGATATTTTCTTCATGTTTTTTATTTTTTTGTTTTCATACATAAGTCTTTCAACTCTTAACTTGCAGGTCAGAAGCGTTCGAAATGGTTTAGTCCTCTCCAGAAGGGCGCTTCATATTTTTGGTAGACTCCCTAACTTTTGACTCCAAGGTACTACTGATAAGCCGCTTGAGCTCAATAGCCTGCTGCTCGGTCTTGTTCTGCTTGGAAGGACGATACATATCGGCATACTGAACCTTGCCCAGCTTGATGCTAAAGGGACTCAACCCCTTGACATCCACTGCCAGCCGGACAGGCAGCGGACTTTCAATAATCTCAAGGTGGTAGTCATTATCCTGACGTTTAGGATCAAGCAAGTGAGAACCCGCCACACACACCGAATACTTATCGATGGAAATCATTGAAGGATAGAGTTCCACTTCATCCTTGAAGAGGGTCATTTCCACATCGAGGCTGTCGAACTTATTCTCAGTCTGGCGCTTGAAACGCATGAGGGCGGCAATCTTATCGAACGTCTCGTTATCTATCATCACAAGATCCTTTGCCTTGATGGCCACAGAACCACGCATCTTAGGAATCATTGGGGTATAGTCGGGATAGAGATTGGTGCTGGCCACCATGTGGAAATCAGCATCGCCCTTGAAGTAGGCCAACATCGGCACAAGGGTATCCACCATTGGGATCATCTTGATGAGTTCGTCGATCTTGAGGTCTATGAGGTGGAAATCCAGTCCGACATAGAGTTTGTTGGGACGAGGCGACTGATAGAGCGCATCGACCTGCATCTTGCCCGCCTCGCACACAAAGCTGACTGCTTGGAGAACAGCCGTTCCATCATAGATCTTCACATTTCCGGCCAGTTCCTCCAGTTCGTTGTCGAATGCAAGCGCTTCTTGGATGTCGATATTGAGATTGATGAGCACATCCTTAGGGACAATAAATGGACAGGCCTCAGGCTTAACATTGTCCTCGGCCATCATCTGCTGGAGTGTATCCGGATCTGTGCCTGCTCCACTAAAGAGTTCCATCAATTCATCCACATTGGTGTAGTTGCTCGTAAGGTTGAGGTTTCCCTTGAGCATACCCTCTGAAGAGAGCCAGTCTTCCAACCCTTCCACATCGCCAGTAAAGTCGATTTCTGACCGACCATAGATAAGCTTTGAATCGGTAATCTGGCAACGCTCTGGCTGGTAGTTGCACTTGAAATCGGGCAGCTGGAGGGTATAGAGCAAACCGCTGCTCTGTACCATGCCACGACCTACCTGGATATCTATATTAGGCGACCACTGCTTCAGGACATTGCTGCGGGTGGAATCGTAGTCGGCCGTACCTTCTACATGGAGGGTACCCAGATCAACAACAGTGGTATCGTTTATCTTTGCGTTAACCGATCGGGTATTGAGCGCCACGCTATAGTGTTCCTTGGCAGGATCTGCCACCGAAGGAACATACTCAAATACGCCATTAGGATTAGATGCCGACACCGGCATTCCATCATATTGGGCCACTAGCGACTGTGCATTAAAACGGGTATAGAGGCTAAATGGCAGCTGCTCATCCATGATGTCGCTAATCGAGACATTGAGGTCGGACTGCGAAAGATGGGCATCGAGACCCATACTAGGCATTGCCACATGAAGGCTTCCTTTGATATCGTTGATGGAGAGCATCTCCGAAAAGTTCTGCGTATGCTGCTTGGCGGGGATAGAAACGCTCATAGACAGATGGTCAGCATCAACTAGAATGCTGTCGTAATCGACATCAAGATGACTGATATCCAAAAGTCCCGACACCTTCATCTGCGAGAGCGCCACCTCTTCAAGTTGAGCGAGATTGGTTTTGAGATGCACATTACGCAGACGGGCATCGCCCTCAAGCTTCATAGGCAACGGCTCTGGGTAGTAGACTAGGTTGAGCACATCATGAAGCTGCATAGCACCTGATATATTGGCATCAACCAAGAACTGGTCGGTAAGGTCATCAATGCGGACTTTTCCCTTGAGGTCATTGCGACCCGTCTTAGCCTCGAAACGATGAATATCAAGCGACGAAGGTGCATCGGTAAGACTGATTAGCACAGACAAATCTGCGTAGGGGAAGTCGAACGTATAAGGCAGATACTCTTTGTAGCCCCATTTGGCCTTGGTGAGATTAACATCCGCCTTGATGGCAGAGGGATAGGTGCTGTCGGTGCTGAAGTCGATGCTGCCCTTAGCAGCGGCAACAGCCTCCAGTTCCATGCCCTCGCTCCACGAGGCATACTCATATGGCAACGATGCCACAAGGGCACCGACATTCCAATCTGCAGCCTCAAATGCAATCTGAGCCTGCATGTCGCCTTCTGCCGGCATAGAGACGAGACCTGCAAGATTCATTGCAAACTGGCCGAGATTAAGAGTGCTTTGACCTATCTTTAATTCCTCTGAGGCGTAAGAGAACGGTGCCTTTATCGAGATAAGGTGACGACCATGAGACTTGAGATAGTCGTTAATATAATCTTCTCCATCCAGTCTAATGTCGCCCGTTTTGGCAACCAGACTCAGATTACCATCAATCTTTCGGTCTAGGTTGCCCTTGGCATCAAGGTCCAGTTCGACATTCTTCAGCAAAGCTGCCAGCGACTCTTTTCCCACAGAATCATTCATGTGGAAGGCCAGCCGATCCACCTTGGCCTCTACCCTGCCATCAGCATCGCCTTGACGCAAGGCCCCTTTTGCCCCTAGATCAAGGTTGTCCAATGCCGCATGGAGTCCAGACTGGTAGTCATCATAAGAGCAGGCAACATGGGCAATCTCTAATTTGGAGAGGTCGACAGAAACCGACGAGGAGGCGGTATCTTCTTGACTGGGCTCTTCCGACTCAAGAGAAAGAATGTCGTAATTAGTACGGCCATCTGAAGCAACAGCAAGATGACCCTTAACGCCATCAATCAGCAGTTCTTTGACAACAATGCTGCCATCGTGGAGGTAGTCGCGGACATTGATAGCCACCGTACAGCTATTCAACTGTGCGAGAGTATCTGAGGGCGCAAAATCAGTTGGATTCACCAGCACCACATCATGAACCTCCAATCCCACGTATGGAAACGTCTTGAAGAGGGTAAGGTCGACCTGACCGAAATCGGCATGACAAGTCACGTAGTTCTTGCTAACCTTGTTGACGATGGAGGTCAAGCGTGCTGGGGTAAATAAAAGATACATCGCTACTAGCAATGCAATAACAAGCACACCCAATAGCGACACTAATGATATGAGGGTTATCTTTATCGACTTTTTCATTTCACCTTAGAATAGGTATAGGTTCTTCCGTATTTATCTTGATAGGTAAGCGTAGTAGAGGTTAGGTCTGTAATGGTATAGGTCTTAGGGACTATGGATCCCATATAATCGTAGTGCACCTGCAGCATATCCGCCCCGTCGAGAGTCCACTTGAAGGGCAGGGCCTCGTTCTCACCTTCGTCCACCGAAGTATCCCACACATTGCCGTTAACCTCCACCTTTGTGCCGCCATACTGTTCGTATTGCCAGCTGTTGGCATAATAGTGGTAGTACTCTGTACCCGAACGCCAAGTACCAGTCAGCATGTCAGGATCTGGTTCAAACGGATCTGGCGTACACGCCCCCAATAAGGCGAATGTGCAAGCCAGCACAACAGAATACAATATACGAAACATTCTTTTCATAACTAAAAGATACTATTATTCGTCAATAACATAGAGATCGGGCAACAGCCGGCCATAGTCATCATAGTCCAGGCCATAACCCAGCACAAAATCATTAGGAATAGCCTTCCCAATATAGTCCACCTTGAAATCCTTTTGGAAGCTGCTCGGCTTGAAGAGCAACGTACACACCTTGATACTGGCGGGATTGAGTTTGCGAAGTTCATTCAGCATAAACTCCATGGAGATGCCTGTATCAACAATGTCTTCAATGATCAACACATCTTTTCCTGTACAGTCTGTTGGAAATGGGAGACCCACCTTGACCGTTCCAGTAGATTGGGTTCCGGAATAGGAGGTATACTTTATAAAAGAGACAGGCGCATCAAAGTCGAATTCACGAACCAAGTCGGCTGCAAAGACAAAGCTGCCAGTAAGCACTGGACAGATCAGCGGCTGCTTGCCCTTCATGTCGGCAGAAATCTCCTTGCCCAGTCGGGAAACGATTTCGCGCAATTCCTCTTTGGGAATATATACTTTGAATTTCTTATCGTGAACCTGAACCATGACTTATAGGGTTATGTGTCGTGTTGAGTGTGTTAAAACTCGTCATTTTCCTCGATGGTGTCGAGCACCAGTCGAACGCCGTGGAAGCCATAGCCTCTGTCGGGCTGATACCAGCAGCGGTCACTGACGGTAAGTCCCCAAGAAGGACTGGTCATGCAGCCGCCGCGCAAGATCTTATGGTCGCCCTCCTTAGGGCCTTTTGGGTTGTCCTGAGCCTCGGCCGGATATTCTGCCATCCAGTCGGAGCACCACTCCCAAACGTTGCCCGCCATGTCGTATAGGCCGAGCTCGTTGGGCTTCTTCTGGCCCACTGGGTGAGTATGATTGTCGGCATTAGAGCCATACCATGCAATGGCGTTCAAATCGCTGTTAGCGCCGGGGAACACGTATCCGTGACCCTTCTGGCCGCCTCTGGCGGCATATTCCCATTCGGCCTCTGTTGGCATACGGAAACGCTGACCAGTAATCTGGCTCAGGCGGGAAATGAAGATCTGAACATCATTCCACGATACCTGTTCAACAGGAAGGCTGTCGTTGCCTTGAGTATGGGATGGATTCTCTCCCATCACCAGAGTCCAAACGTCCTGAGTAAGCTCATACTTGGCAATATAGTAGTCATCCACAGTCACCTTATGCACTGGGAATTCGGCCTCATAGTTATGCTTGGCAATGGTCTTGTCTACACACCCCATCTGGAAAGTGCCGCCTTTGACCGGCACCATAGGAATCACATAGTCGCCGACACGGATATCCACAGAACCATCGTCCACCTCCACACGGAAGCGCACATTTACCGAATCCAACGAGTCCGGCAGACCGCGCAGATCGGCCAAATCATAAGCGATTATCTTCTTCTCCTTGCCAGGCTTGATGGCTTTGCCGACATCGCCGCTCAGATTCTGAAGCGGACGGCTAAAAAAATGACCGCCATCAATAGATACACGCACACGAATATCTGCCTGTTTGTCGAGACTATAGGTAATCGTCAGTTCCTTATCAACACGCGTATAGTTCACGTTGCTCACCTTCTGAGCCATCAGTACGTTGGCGAACAGCAATATAGCACAAGCAATTACAATCTTCTTCATATACAGATACTATGATTCAATAATGTGCAAAGTTACAAAAAATGAGTAAAACTGCAAAATTTATTTTAGGTTACTACTTGGTTGGGATGGTGTATGTCAGTCCCAACATCACCATTATTCGTTGGCTTGGATAATTGGTCCAGTAGAAATAGCGCTGGCACAAGATATTGTCCATCTTGGCAAAGAAGCTGAGGGCCTTGTTGTGGCGATACTCTACCTCGAGGTTGAGACCCGTTCGCATCGGGAGCTTCTCTCCTATCATCTGGTTGCCCAGGTTATCGGTGAGGATAGTGCTGTTCATGGCTCCGAGAAGGAGTGCCTGCAGGCGGCCGGTGATCTTGTCATTATAGTTGACGTTGACGTTGAGGTGGGCATCGAAGCTTGGGCGATAGAGGGTAAGGCTGTCGCTGTAGTGATAGTAGTTGGCGCCCAGCTCTACGGCAAGCATCTCGTCGTTGATGAAGCTGAAGTCGGCTCCCACGGTTGCCTTACGGATGTCTTCGTAGCAGGGCATATAGACATTCTCGAGCGGATAGTCTGCAAAGCAGGCCAGATGGAAGTTGAGGTCATCTTTCAGCAATGCATAGTCGGCATGAGCCCTGAGCTGGAGCTTCTTATTGAAGTTCATGCGCATCTTGGCGTAAAAATCCATGCCGTGGGTAGCCTTGAGGTCTGCGCCCGGCATCAGGTATGGATTTATCAGTCTCACCTTATTCAGGGTATTGGCGTCGAGGTCGCCGGTCACGCCTACGCTCAAGTTCAAAGCCTCTCGCATCAGGCTCTTGCTCACCATGATATCTGGGAACAGATAGGTATGCACTGCAGTATCGCTATAGCCGTCAAATCCCAGTTTCAATCCAGCATGAACATTGAAATCCTTGAACAGGAAATCCACATAAGGATTCATCTTCACGACGTTCCTGGAATGGCGTACCGTGTCGGTTGAACCCATTGCCGCATATCCCCATGGAGCGCCAGCAACAAGAGAGGTCTCCTTCATAGAGCTCTTGCCACCTTGCCATTCGGCTTCGAGGAAGGCTATACCTTTATATTTACTTAGAAGTGGGAATCCATAGTGGACGTCGCCAGTCAGACCCATCATAAACTCGTTCTGGCCATAGGTGGCAGCCAGTTCGTCGACGTTGAGATAGGCGCTGTAGCCGAGCTTGTTCACATCGGTCTGGAGGTTCTTCACGCCGCCCTTGAAGGCTATGAGGTTGTAGGCAATCTTATTGTCTTTCAAACTTAGACTATCTCGGCTGAGTCCATGGGCATGGAGCGTGGAATCACTCACGCCGTAGTAGAGGTTATAGTCGTTGTTGTAGCGCAGGTCGGCACTCACCTGAAGCTTGTCCTTCACTATCACCTTGGCAAATCCGCCCAGATCGGTCATCGACCAATGGTTGGCGCCATAATAGTCAGGGCTATAGGGAATGCTGTCTACCATCCGTCCTATCTTACCCCACGACGAGCGGTGGGTCAGATAGGCGCCATAGCTCATCGTCTTGTTGCGCGTGCTGCTGTAATAAGCCTCGAGCATTGGCGACCAGTAGTTGCCCAAACCCATCTTAAGATAATTATTGTATAGTTTGGTGGTGGGTTCGCCGATTACGCGGGCAGCCTTGATTCTCGATGGAGAGAATATCGAGGTGATGCGCTTAGGATTGATCTGGTAGTTGAATTTATGCTGCAACTGCTGGGCACTGATGGTGTCGCTAATCTCTGGCGCTACATTCACTTTCTGGGTTTCTTCCAGCGTGGGCTTGTAGCTTCCTACCACCACTACCCTCTCGTTGTACACTCCGTTTACTGTATCTTGGGCCAGCACAGCTCCTCCAAAGAGCATTGCGGTCATAAGTATGGATATCTTCTTCATAGTTGTTCTTCGTTTAGGGTGTTAGCGTTAGGTAATTAGTCTTCGTCGATAAATGGCACCTGCTCGTCGTCATCTATGGTGATGATCAGCTCGTCATCCTCCTGGTGCTGCACAGGAGCCTCAGCCTCGATGATAGCGTTGCGCTTCTGCATGGCCAGCTGCACGAGTTCTTCGCCGTCGTAGTTGTCGATGATGCTCTGAAGGGTCTGCTTTGCCTGAAGGCTATTGCCTCTAGCATAATAGATATCTGCCCATAGTATGAAGGTCTTGGCCAGCCAGTAGTCGCTATGAGAATTGTCTATGATCTCGTTCTCGATGAGGCGTTCGGCCTTGTCGAACTCGTGATCGTTGTAGAGGGCCAAGGCTCTGGTATAGTAGGCCTCGCCGCTGTAGTCGCCGTTGGTGGACTTGCAGAGGCCGGTATAGATGTTCAAGGCATTTGCGAGGTCGCCATTTGCATAGTAGGCTCTAGCCTTGCAGAGGTTGGCCTCGTCGAGCAGCTCTGCCGTCACCTTGGGTTCGGAAATGAGCGCGTCGGCAGCAGGAATCTCGCGGGAATTGTCGTCGATCTTCACCCAGCAGCGGAGAATGCCCACGCGGCTTTGGAGACGGCTGTTGTCGGACTCGCTGGTGTTGAGCAGTTTCTCATATAGCTGCAGCGACTTCTGGTAGTCACCCAATGAGTAGGCGATGTTGGCGCCGTTGTAGAGCGAAGTCTCGGTATAGTTGTTCTTGCCGGCAGATGCCACGGCCTCGTAGTGAGGGAGCGCCTCTGCGCCGTTGCCCGAGCGGAACAGGCAGTCGGCCATATAATAGTGAGCCTGCAGGTGGAAGAGTCCTTTGGGGAACTTCTTGAGGTAGTTCTCAAATCCCTTCACGGCCTTCTCGCAGTCGCCGTCCTGATAGCGAGCCTCTACGGCCATGAAGGTGGTGCTGTCGCGCTCCATCACGGAGATGTCGATATGGGCGGTCTTGCTCACATAGTCGAAGTACTCGTCTACGCGGCTCTGCTCCACATAGATGCTCTTTACGGTGCTGAGGGCGTCGCGGCTCTCAGGGGTTCCCGGATATTTGTTCAGCAGGCGGTCGAAGGTCTTGAGGGCGTCGTCGTACTTATCCGTATTATAATATATGAGTCCCATGCTGAGCAGCGCCTCCTTCACATAGCTGCTGTTGGGATACTGCTTGATGAAGTTGCCATAGTAGAGCAGCGCCATATCGTTGTTGTCGCAAGCCAGGTAGGTGTTGGCAATCTCAAGCATGGCCTTGCTGCTGAACTGAGAGCCCTTGTAGCGCTCGAAGATATAGTTCAGGTAGGTCAGTTTCTCTGGATTCTTGCCGATTGCGCCATAGGCCATAGCCTTCTGGTAGGTGGCGTAGTCGGCATCCTTGTCGTTGGCGTCTATCACCTTGTCGTAGTAGTCGATAGAGCCGGCAAAGTTGCGGTTCACATAGCGGCAGTCGCCCAGGCGGTTGTACACGTCGTAGGTCTGGTGGTTGCGTTCCCAGCCGGCAGAGGTGGTCAGGTATTTCTCAAAGCACTCCTGAGCGTCGTCGTAGTTCTCATCTTTCATATAGAGGTAGCCGGCGGTATAGAGTCCCTGTGGGTAATAGCTCGAAAGGGTGGCGCTGCTGCTGAGCAGGAACTTGCCGATGGCCTTGCGGGCCGATGGATAAGAGCCCATACGGTACTGCGACTCGGCATAGAGGTACTGGGCGTCGGTAGTCACCTTGGGCACCACGTTCAGCTTGATGGCCTTGGCAAAGAGGTCTGATGCCTCTTTGGGCTTGAACTCGTTGAAGAGCTCTATGCCGCGGTTCACCAAGCAGCGCTGATAGGCCTGGTTGAGCTGCGCGTTGCGGCTAGGAATCTTCTCTATCAGCACGATAGCGTCCTTGTAGTTCTTAGTGGTAAGGTAGAGCGAGGTAAGGATCTCCTGAACCTCGGTCTTGTGACTGGTCTTGGGATACTTGCGCAGATAGTCCTCAAACGAGCGTATCGACTCGTTGTAAGGATTGAGGTTGAGCTCGCAGCTCAGCTTGGCGTAGTTGAAGAGGGCGTCTTCCTTAATCTTGGGGTCGAACTCCATGGTAGAGGCCTGCAGGAACATGCTGCGTGCCTCGTTTTTGCGGTTCAGCTTCACATAAGTGTCGCCGAGAGTATACATGGCGTTCTGCGAAATGCTGTCGGCACAGGTAGTCTTCTTGGCCAGGTAAACGGCTGCAGAGTCGTACTTGTGCATCATATAGTAGCAGTAGCCGATCTGATAGTAGTTGTCTTGAGGCGAGCAGGCGTTCTTCTTCGAACCCTCCTGGCCGTCAGACTCCATAAGGCTGGTGCTCTTGTTGTAGAATTCCAGCGCACGCTTATAGTCGCTGCGGTTGAAGTACACCTCTGCGGCCATCTCGGCGATCTCGTCGCGACGATAGGCATCCTTCTGCTGCAGCAGCTCGGGAGTCATCTCCAGCAATTCGTCCTCACGACCCAGATAGTAGTAGATGCGGGCCATATAGTTGGGCACGATCTTAGCAAACTTGCGGTCGCTTCTCAGCTTCTCGAAGCTCTTGAGTGCCAGCTCATACTCGTGGTTCATATACTGGATATGGGCATAGTAGTAGAGCGCCGAATTCTTGTATTTGGACTTGCCAGACTGAAGCCTTGAGAAGTAGCTCTTGGCCGAGGTGTAATCCCCCGACACGAAGTAGCAGTAGCCCATCTTAAAGTCATACTCCGACTTGTAGCCATACTCCACCTCGTTGGCGTTCACCAGCTTGTAGCACTGCAAGGCCTGGGCGTACTGGCTGCGAGAATAGTAGAAGTTGCCCATATGCAGGCGGGCCATATTGCAACGGCCGCTCTGAGGATAAAGCCTCATGAACTCCTGAAGACGATATAGAGCATCATCGTTGTTCAATTTCTCGGAGCACACAGCAGCATAATAGCAGGCCTCTCCGTCGTCGGAAACGGCAGCCACCTGGTCAAACAAATGCTGAGCGGCAGCATATTTTTCCTTCTGGTAAAGGTCTGTAGCCTGCTGGTAGACATCCTTTCTAGCCTGACGGGACAGGTCGTTCTGTGCAAAAACGGAGCCGGCCATCACGACTACAAATAGCGCAATAAAAAGATTCTTAACAAGTTGCATACTTACTTCAATATTATTATTAGTTGCTAAATTACAACTTTAATATAATTAACGCAAAAGTCTTCAAATTGTTTTATCAACATAAAAAAGTTAATACATAAAAAACACACGCCACCCACCGCTTCCCAACCCGCTGTCTGAATGGATCTAATGGGTCCCTACTTCTATGTTATTTGGCGCATATGTGCTATATTTGTGCTATATATGTGCTATATTTGTGCTATGCTATAGAAATAGCAGATATATAGCACATATATAGCACACATATAGCACATATGAGTCATTTTATACCCAGATAAATGAGCAGTAAGGGCCGTTGGAACTACGAAAAGAAACATGGTGACAATAAGGAGAATAAAAAGGCGAGATAGGATGCATATAATACTGAACGGCAACCTATTAACCATATAATACGGACCTATGACGATTGCTCTATAATAACACCGAGTAAAACACATATTATGCAACAGATTTCTACTATTACAAATAGTCACTTTTTTATAGTTGAATCGGCTACTTCAGTACAACTGATGCGGTGCATTGTGAGGGGCGACGACTGGCAAAAGTGCGCTGATGGGCAAATATTTTTATAAGTTCGCGCAATATAATATAAAAAATTGCGTATCTTTGCAAACATAAACCAATAAGCTAAAAAATGTCTGTACTAATTCAATTCGCTATGTTTCCGACAGATAAAGGCGAGAGTGTAAGTCCCTATGTCGGCAAAATCCTCGACGTGATCAAGAAATCTGGGTTCAAATACCAACTCAACGCGATGAGCACCGCCATAGAAACCACAACTGTGGAAGAAGCCCTTGCCATAGTGAGCGACTGCTACAATGTGCTGAAGCCCGACTGCAACCGCGTGTATACTACCATGACTATGGATGTGCGTCAAGACCACGAAAACTGCATGGAGAATAAGGTGAAGGCCGCCCTCCGCCACTCTAAGGCCGAATAACCACTAATCCGAATAAAAGAAACTATACATGACAACCGAAATCTACATATCTTATGGCATCATCATGCTTGGCGTGATAATATGGGGAGCTTTGATTCCCCGCAAGAAGATGCTTAGCAGCCGCATGGTGGACGGCATCTCGACCTTCGGGGGCGCCTTTCTGCTTGCCTCCTGCTTCATCAATCTGGTGCCGCACATGTATCTCGAAGGATACGCCACTCCCGTCTGGGGATTCAAGGTGGGCGCCGCTGCCATGATCGGATTCTTGATTCAGATACTCCTTGAGCAGCTGACCCACGGCGTGGAGCACGGACACCACCACGACCATGTGCACCACCACGAGTCGAACCACGACGAGGACATGGAATACGACGTGCCGGCCCACACTATCGACCATAAGCATTGCACCGTATATGGCGAACATGCCCACAGCACCCCTATCCTGGGACTGATGCTGGGCCTGTGCATACACTCTTTCATAGAAGGCATGCCTATGGTTGATGGCGAAGGCGATATTCACCAAGGCCTGCTGTGGGGCATAGTGCTTCACAATATCCCTATCACGCTTGTGCTGATAAGCCTTTGCATGAGCAACCGCTATTCCAATTGGAAGACGCTAGGCATGCTGGCCATCTTTGCCTTGATGACTCCTCTGGGATCGCTGACCGGCCTTTACCTCTTTGCTAGCAACGAGGTGCTGAGCTGCCTGATGATGGGCCTGGTGGTGGGCATCTTGCTGCACGTGAGCGTGAGCATCCTCTTCGACCACGACCACAACAAGTTCTCTTGGTTCAAGCTGGCACTCATCGTGCTGGCATTCGTGGCCGCATACTTTACTCCCGGATGTCCTGAAATATACGGATAAAAAACTGCACCTTTAATGAGCGAGATATCTTCACATATCAACTCCTTGGCCAGCTCCAATTCCAGAACACTGTCTATCGTAATCGTGAACTACAACGTTCGGTTCTTTCTGGACCAATGCCTCATGAGCGTTTATGGTTCTGAATTCTCACGCGAGACGGAATTGGAGGTATGGGTGGTGGACAACAACTCGGTGGACGGCAGCGTAGAGATGGTGAGGGAGAAATACCCCCAGGTGCACCTGATTGCCAACAACGACAATCCCGGATTTGCCAAGGCCAACAACCAGGCCTTGCGCCAAGCCAAAGGCGACTACCTGCTGCTGCTCAATCCCGACACGGTGGTTGAGAAGGACACGCTGGAGAAATGCCTTGCCTTCATGCAGGAGCATAGTGACTGCGGCGGACTGGGCGTAAAGATGATCAACGGCGAGGGCACCTTCCTCAAAGAGAGCAAGCGCGGATTCCCAACGCCGAGGACTTCGTTCTTCAAGATTAGCGGACTCATCAAGCTCTTTCCCAAGCATCCCGTAATCGGAGCCTACTATATGGGCCACCTCGACGACAACGAGACCAACGAGATAGAGATCCTGCCAGGAGCATTTATCATGATGAGCCGCGAATCCTTCGAGAAGGTGGGCCTGTTGGACGAGAGCTATTTCATGTATGGCGAGGACATCGACTATTCGTGGCGCATCCGCCTGGCTGGATATAAGAACTATTATCTGCCCAGCGCGCGAATCATCCACTATAAGGGAGAAAGCACTCGAAAAGGCTCGATGAACTACGTCTACACTTTCTACAACGCTATGGTAATCTTCACCAAGAGATACTTTAGCGGCAATAGTGCAAAGCTATACATAGGGCTAATCAATGTGGCCATCTGGCTCAGGGCTTCCCTATCGTGGCTGAAGCGGATTCTGAGCGGAATAGCCTTGCCGGCTGCCGACCTGCTGTTCTCGTGGGGCGGCATGGTGGCCATCAAGCAGCTTTGGGCCACCTATTGGGCCGAGAACGTGAACTACTATCCAGCCGTCTATACCTGGACGATACTGCCGCTCTATGCGGCCATACTGATGCTTTGCAGCTGGCTCTACGGCGGATACGACAAACCGATAAAGCGCAGCCGACTAATCAAAGGCATGGCCGTAGGCGCAGCAGCCTTACTGGTGTTCTATTCCCTGCTCGACGAGACGCAGCGCTACTCGAGAGCCGTGCTGCTGCTAGGCAGTGCCTGGTCGATAGCAGCATCGCTGGGCATCAGGCAGGTTCTCGGCTGGATGAAGGCAGAGGGCTTCGCAAACGGCAGACAGCACAAGTCCACACTGATTGTGGGTAGCAAGGACGAATGCCAGCGCATCGACCAACTCTATCGAGAATTGGGCATAGACTCAGAAGAAATGGTGTATGTGCAACCCACTGAGACCTCGAAGATAAGCGACATGATCCGCATCTATAAGGCCGACGAGGTGATATTCTGCAGCAAAGACATGCTCATAGAGGACACCATCAACCTGATGCTGCACCTCAAGCCCCAAGGGGTGGAATTCAAGATAGCGCCCGAAGAATCGGACTTCGTGATAGGCAGCAACGCCATAAACAGCCGCGAGGACCTATACACCATGGAGATCAACACCGTGGCCAGCCCCATGAGCAGACGAAACAAGCGCCTTTTCGACATCGGAACATCGCTGTTGCTGATACTTGCCTCGCCCGTCACGATATGGATGCAGCACAACATCAGCCGCTACTATCGCGACTGCCTAAGCGTACTCATTGGCACAAAGACATGGGTGAACGTTGCAGGAGGCATATTCACCCCATCAGACATACTGCCCGGCCGACCGCTCGACGAACAGCGTATGAACCTGCGCTACACGCGCAACTATAAGGTGTCGACCGACGCCACCATTCTATGGAGAAATATTAGAAACATATAATACCGACATACCATTATGACCATACCCGAATCTATCAAAGA
Source organism: Bacteroidales bacterium (assembly GCA_024400415.1). Lineage (GTDB taxonomy): Bacteria > Bacteroidota > Bacteroidia > Bacteroidales > P3 > Colimorpha. The sequence continues at coordinate 16,898 of JAKSMS010000009.1, forward strand.
CTTACAGACACGCAAAGAGGCCTTGAAGAAATTCCTCGACATAGACAAGCTCACGGCCGAGATAGCCGAAGAGGAAAAGCAGACCGAAGGCGCCGACTTCTGGAACGACCCTAAAGAGGCCAAGAAGGTGATGCTCTCCATCAAGAGCAAGAAGACTTGGACCTCGGCCTTCAAAAGCGTGAGCGACAGCTGCGACGATCTAGAGGTGATGAACGAATTCTTTGAAGCCGGCGACACTTCCGAAGAAGAGATGCTGGCTCAGATTGAAGAAACCACCAAGCTGGTAGAGGAACTCGAATTCAAGAATATGCTCCGCAACGAAAGCGACCGATTCGACGCCGTGCTGTCCATCAATGCCGGTGCCGGCGGAGTGGAAGCCCAAGACTGGGCCGAAATGCTGATGCGCATGTATATGCGCTATGCCGAGCGCAACAACTACAAAGTGGCCATCAGCAACATCCTCGACGGCGAAGGTGCCGGCATCAAGAGCGTGACCATGCAGGTAGAAGGCGACTTCGCCTTCGGATACCTGAAGAGCGAAACGGGCGTTCATCGCCTGGTGAGAGTGAGCCCCTTCAACGCCCAAGGCAAGAGAATGACCTCTTTTGCCAGCGTGAGCGTGACTCCCCTCGTTGACGACACCATAGAAGTGGTGGTGGACAACTCGCGACTGAGCTGGGACACCTTCCGAAGCGGCGGTGCTGGCGGACAGAACGTAAACAAGGTTGAGTCGGGCGTCCGCCTGCGCTATCAGTATAAAGACCCTTACACCGGCGAGGAAGAGGAAATCCTGATTGAAAATACCGAAACGCGCGACCAGCCCAAGAATAAGGAAAACGCTTTGCGACTGCTCCGCTCGCAACTCTACGACCGCGAGATGAAGCACCGCATGGAGGAACAGGCCAAGATCAAGGCCAGCCAGAAAAAGATCGAATGGGGAAGCCAGATTAGAAGCTATGTGATGGACGACCGCCGCGTGAAAGACCACCGCACCAACTACCAGACGGGCGACGTGATGGGCGTGATGGACGGCAAGATAGACAATTTCATCAAGTCGTACCTGATGGAGTTCGGCGGCGATAACTAGAAACCATTTGGCCCAACGCCGTAACCCTAATGCAAGAAGTAGTCATGAAACGATTGATATTGATAGCAGGATTGATGCTGGCCACCACCATGGCCAGCGCCCAGCTCTATTGGAGCCTGCCCTCTATAGGCAAATGCAAATTGGATTTAAACATCGACCGACTCTACGACTACAACCGATACGAGGAAAACCGCTTAGGCGCCGGACTAGCGCTCTCATTGCCGCTTTCGAACAAGCAGCAGCCAACAGTAGGCGCCATAGAGGGATACTTCGCATACGGCACCCAAGACAAGGCTTGGAAATATGGCGGGGAAGCCTCGCTCCTATTCAAGAATAGAAGCCTTTATAAGCTTTATCTAGCCGCCATGCACGACGTGGAAGACGCCGCCATACGCTCGTTGGAATACTACGGATTGCTGGATCTGGAATACAGCAGTGCCTACCTGTTATGGCGCTACAGCCAGGTGAACCGCATATCCCTGGGAGCCAACTTCAAGCCGAACCAGAAATGGGACATGGAACTGGTGGCCAGAATTTCGAACGAGCAATACCTCTTCTATCGAGACATGATGCTGCTGCCTGGACTTCCTCAAGCGGACATGCCCATCATGCACTTTCAAGAGCTTGTCGGCCGCCTCAACGGCAGCCACCTAAAGGCTGAAGTCATGCTAGGCGCCATGCAGTCGGAATACATCTTTACCGGCTGGGACGACCACTCCTACCGTAACGAAGAAAGCCGTCTATATGCCCGACTGCTTGGCCAATACTACAGGAGTAAGCCTCTTGGCAAACACTTCGAACTACAACTCCTTGGGCAATTAGGCGCCACTACGGCAACAGTCCCCTACTCAAGAATGTTTGATATTGGCGGCTGCGGCGGACAAAGCTACTTCTTAAAAAACACAATGCTCACCGTGCTGCCAGGTGAATTCGCTGCAAACAATTTCGTATTCATCAATCTTCATCTGCGTCAATCCAACCCCTGGTGGAATACCCCCTACTCGGCACCTAAGGCATTCGCACAGATTAATGCCCTATGGGGCAACAAATGGAGTTCGGGCGACTATTACTCCTTTATCGGCAACGACTTCTACAACTTGAACGACAATGCCGTTCCGGCCGATATCACCATGATGATGCAGCCAGATAAAGGCGTGCTGGAACCCGCCATCGGCATAGAGAATCTGCTTAAGGCAAGAATGCTGTCGATGACTCTGGCAGCAGCATATAGGATCACCCCTAAAAGCGCCATCTACAACCGGACCGAAGCTGCAAGCAACCTCAGCCTCATGCTAGGAGCAGCATTATCATTAGACAATCTAAAACTATGAAACAAGTATTGATATTCTTATCGCTATTGGTTAGCATCAGCTGTCAAGCCCAGAGCTACAAGATGACCTTCACTGTTGAGGGAACTCATGATAGCGTCATGTATATTGGACAGCATTTCAGAGACCAGTTCATCATCAAAGATACGGCCCGTCTAGGCAAGGATGGCTATACTTTTTCAGGCAATAGGCATTGGCCTAAAGGTATCTACGCATTAGTGGACCAGACGCGCAAACGTTCTATCTGCAACTTCGTGATAGAGAGCAGCCCAAACTTGGCAATATCAATCGACGGCAAAAAGAAGGTGCAGGTCGTAAAGGGCAGCAAAGAGCTCAAGTCGATGTATGCCTATATCGACCGCATCTCTGCAGCCAAAGCGCAAGCCAAGCAGTTCAACGAACAGATGAAGGGAGCCGACAGCGCCAGCGCCCGATTGAAACTGGCAGCACTAAACAAAGAGATGGACCAATACGAGGCCAACGCGCTGAAGAAAAACCATGACCAATACTTCTTCCAACTGGTGGATATGTTTAACGGACCCGATGTGCCCGACGAGGTGGAAAACAAGACCTATTACTACTGCCAGCACTATTGGGACGGAATCAACCTTTCGGACCACTCGCTCATCTACACGCCCGACCTGTTCAACAAAATGAACTATTACTTCTTTGGACTGCTTTATAGCGCCGACAAAGATACCATCTGCAAATATGCCGACAAACTGCTGGCCAAGATTGATGGTGACAGCACCATGATGAACTATGTGTTGGAATTCATCATGCCTAGATACTATCGTTCAACAAAGAATATTGGCTGGGACGCCACCTGGTGCTACCTGGCCAGAACCTATTACATTGCCGGCAAGTGCGCCTGGGCCACAGAAGGCGACAAATATAATAAGTTGAAGACTTGCGAATTTCTGGAGAAGTCTTTAATCGGCGCCCGAGGTGCTGAATTGTGGATGGCCGACACCAACCAAAGCACCAATCCGAGAGAGTGGATTTCGTCGCACAGGCAGCCCTACCCCTATGTGATACTCTGGTTTTGGGATCCCGACTGCACCCACTGCCAAGAACAGACAGCAACGCTGCAGCACCTCTACGACTCACTCACCGTGGCCGGAACTAGGAATTTTGAAGTCTACGCCGTCGGTTACGAAAGCGATGTGGCAAAATGGAAACGCTATGTGAGGGACCATCATCTTCCCTGGATCAACGTAGGCGGCCCCAACGTGAATGTAGACTATCAGGAGGTCTACAACGTTCACGGCGCACCGACCATGATAATACTCAACCGCAAAAGAGAAATCATTATGAACAAGACCCTCCCCACGGAGGCCATCTTGCCATTTTTAAAGAAATACGAAGAACAACAAAAACATTAAACAACCATGAGAAAACACATTGTAGCAGGAAACTGGAAAATGAACCTCGCATACGACGAGGCAGAAGAGCTGCTTGACGCACTGACCCAGAAACTCGACGAGCAGCCTCTCGACGAGAACACCATGATGATCATCTGCCCTTCATTCCCCTATCTGGAGTTGGCCGAAGACTACTGCCATGTCGACCCAGACGATGAGGAAAATGAGGACACCTATTTTATGGTAGGCGCCCAAGATGTAAGCGCAAACGATAATGGCGCCTATACTGGCGAAGTATCTGCCGAGATGCTGGAATCTATGGCAATGGACTTCTGCATTGTCGGACATTCCGAGCGTCGCGCCTATTTCGGCGAGAGCGACGAAATGATTGCCAAGAAGGTCAACAAGCTCCTCGAGCACTACATCAGTCCGATTGTATGCTGTGGCGAAGTGCTTGCCGAGCGCGAAGCTGGCAAACAGTTCGACGTGGTAAGAAAGCAGATTACCGACGGACTCTTCCACCTCAATGCCGACGAATTTGCCAACATCGTGATCGCTTATGAACCTGTTTGGGCTATCGGAACAGGCAAGACTGCTACTCCTGAGCAGGCTCAAGAGATGCACGCCTTCATTCGCAGCCTTATTGCTGAGAAATACGGCAAAGAGGTTGCCGACAACTGCAGCATACTCTATGGCGGAAGCTGCAAGCCAGGCAACGCCAAAGAACTATTTGCTAACCCAGATGTAGACGGCGGACTCATTGGTGGCGCCAGCCTCAAGGCCGATGACTTTATGGCCATCGCCACTGCATTCTAAAACGCTCGCAAGACAATGAGTTTCGAGCGATTTATAGCTAAGCATTTTCTTCCAAAGGACCACAACCATTTTGCTGGTCCTTTGGTGGAGATTGCCACCTACAGCATAGCCTTAGGTGTGGTGGTGATGATTATGGCCGTCAGCATCCTACGTGGATTCCAGAACGAAATCAGCCGCAAGGTAGTAGGATTTGGCAGCCATATAGTGGTCAACAGCTACCAGATGGCAAACGCCTTTGAAGAAACGCCAATCTCCATAAATCGACCCGAAGTCTCTAAAATCAAAAACCTTCCCGAAGTACGCCACATCCAATACTTTGCCAACAAAGGAGGCATGATCAAGACCGACGACCAAATCCAAGGCTTCATGATGAAAGGCGTCGACAAGGGATTCGACACCACCTTCTTTGCTGAGAACATTGTGGATGGACGCCTCTTTAGGTTCGACGACAGTGCCGCCAGCAACGAAGTGGTCATCTCCAAAACCATGTCCGACAAATTGGATATTGCTGTAGGAGACAGACTCAAGACATACTTCTGGCAAGGCGACAACTATCGTGCCCGAGCCTTTACGGTTGTAGGTCTCTACAATACCGACCTCACCGCTTTCGACGACATCTATATCGTAGGCGACATCCGACAAATCCAAAAAATCAATAGCTGGACTGACGATCAAGTGGCAGGATACGAGATACTTATACGCAATTTCGAGCAGCTCGACAACGCCTACGAATCAGTCATGTCCACCCTCGACTACGACCTTACGGCACAAACCATCGTCATGCAGAACCTATCCTTATTCTCATGGCTCGAACTGCTCGACTCCAACATCGTCCTCATCCTGTCCATTATGGCTATCGTTTGCATAGTTTCCATTGTGTCTTCGCTGCTCATCATGATTTTTGAAAAGACCTCTACCATCGGTGTTCTCAAAACACTCGGCGCCACCAACACCAGCATTCGAAAGATATTCATGCACAAGGCACTGCAGATCATTCTCAAAGGCGTAGTCATCGGAAACGCCGCCGCCTTTGTCCTTTGCTTTCTGCAATACCGCTATAAAATCATTTCTCTTGACAGTTCCAGCTACTCCATGAGTACTGTCCCCATAGACCTCAATGCGGGCATCTTCATATTGGTATCGATATTCACGATAGCGGTATGCGTAACCACGCTGCTCATTCCCACTTCCTATATCTCCAAGATCGACCCCGCCAAGACAATCAAAATCGAATAGTATGAAAAAGACCAAATGGATATTATTAGCCATAACCGTGGCTCTCGCCTTTGTAGCATTATGGCAGATCAACCATATCGCTACACAGATACGCCAATCCGAACAGGCCAAAGTACGCATCTGGGCCAACGCTATCGGACAAAAAATGGAGCTTGTCAACCACACTGAGCGATTCTTCGAGCAGGTCACCCTCGACGAGCACCGAAAGATGCAGCTATATACCAATATCCTGCAATCCTTCAACAATAGCGATGCCAACCTAGACCTCAGCTTCAGCTTAGCCTACGTCAACTATATCGTCGACAGCAGCCATACCCAGCTTATCATCACCGACAAAGACTCAATCATTACAACCCCGCGAGAACTTTCCGGCAAGAAACTAAATGGCGACCTACTTAAAGAATTCTCCCAAAACCCTCCATTCCACTATAGAATATGGGGAATGCCCATGACGCTGTACTACAAAGAGTCTCTTATCTATAGCGACATGAGAGAGATGCTCACCAGCCTCAACACCTCATTCCTTGAAGATATCACCAACAACTCCGTTTTCGTACCCGTCATCATCGTTGACGAGAAGGACAAAAGCCTGATCTCTAGCGGAAATATACAAGAGAAAGAGTTTGATACTCCAATGAAGCTTCAAGCCAAGCTTGATGACATGGCTTCAGAGAACACTCCTATCCAAATCACGCTCCCCAACAATCAGAAGGCATTGGTATATTACGAGCAAACCCCGCTTCAGCATTCGCTACGATGGGTACCCCTGCTATATATGTTCATCGCTTTCGTTATCATGATCGTCAGCTACTACCTCTTCCGAACCGCCAAGACCATGGAGCAGAACCGCATATGGATCGGAATGGCAAAGGAGACTGCCCACCAGCTCGGAACTCCGATTTCGTCACTCATAGCATGGACCGAATATCTGCAAAACAAGACTTTCGAGGAGAAATACGCTGCCGAAGTGCGAAAGGATATCTCCAGACTCGAGACCATCACACACCGCTTCAGCAAGATTGGCTCTGTGCCCGAACTGGTCGACGCCGATGTGGTAACAACCACCAACAACGCCATCACCTACCTCAAAGGGCGTGCTCCTAGAAAGATTCAGTTCGTCACCAATTTCCCTGACGAGCCGCTTAGCTGCCCGCTCAACCCGTACCTCTTTGAATGGGTTATCGAGAATATCTGCAAAAATGCCATCGATGCCATGAATGGCAACGGAACGTTCTCCGTCATCATCTCGTCCGACAGCAAGCATATCTATATCGACCTCTGCGATACTGGTAAAGGAATACCCAACTCACTTCACAAAAAGGTCTTCGACTCCGGATTCACCACCAAACAGCGCGGCTGGGGCCTTGGACTTTCGTTAGCCAAGCGCATCATCGAAGAATACCACCGCGGCAAGATCTTTGTCAAATATTCCGTTCCTGGCCAAGGCACCGTATTCCGTATCGTGCTCAACAAATGATACTAAGTGATGGTTAAATACTTCTTCAGCGCACACACGAAATTGTCAATATCCGACTCTGTCGTATCGAATGAGCACATCCATCTTACCACATCGGCATCCTCGTCCCAGTCATAGAAGAAATAATCATTCTGGAGCGAAGTCCACACCTGGCGAGGCAGCTGTACAAACACGCTGTTCACCTGCACCGGATACATCACCTTCACGCCATCGATCTCCTTCACCTTATCATAAAGCAGCTGAGCCATCTTGTTGCTATGCATAGCGTTACGTTTCCACAGCTCTGTATTTAGGTAGCATTCAAACTGGGCCGCCACAAATCGCATCTTGCTGCACAGCTGGGTCATCTGCTTGCGACGATACTTCATGTCTACATCCAGTTCAGGATTGAGAATCACGCAGCTCTCGCCCATCAGCAGTCCATTTTTAGTGCCGCCAAACGAAACCACGTCCACACCTAAATCGGTAGTCATCTCCTTGAATGTACACTTCAGTGCCACTGCAGCATTTGCGATACGGGCACCATCCATGTGGAGATACATATTATAGCTATGGGCCAGGTCGGCCAGCGACTTTATCTCATCAAGAGTATAAAGCGTGCCCAATTCCGTAGACTGCGAGATGTAGATGGCTCTTGGTTGGGAGTGGTGCTCGAATCCAAAGCCATGCAGCTGCGTTTTCACCAGTTCTGGTGTCAGTTTGCCGTCAGTAGTATGCACGGGCAGCAGCTTGCAGCCCACAACGCGCTGAGGAGCGCCGCATTCGTCCACCCATATATGGGCAGTATCCGAGCACACTACCGCATGGTGGCTCCTACACATAGAGTCGATAGCCAATACGTTGGCGCCGGTGCCGTTAAACACGAAATATACTCTAGCCTTCTCGCCAAAGTGCTTTCTGAACAGCGCTTCCGTTCTCTGGCAGTATTCGTCATCGCCGTATGCCAAGGCATGATCTACGTTGGCATCAGCAATAGCCTTCAGTATCTCAGGGCTGATTCCCGAATGGTTGTCGCTACCAAATCCTCTTTTCATATTATATATTACGCTTTGTTTTTATTTATCCATTGTCATTAAGAACTCTTCATTGCTGCGGGTGTGGCTCATATGCTTGAGCAGGTAGTCCATAGCCTCGTTGGAAGTCATGTCGCCCATCACGCTGCGCAGCACCTCTATGCGGCCTATCAGCGAAGGATTCAACAGCAGATCCTCGCGACGGGTGCTCGAAGACACCAGGTCGATAGCTGGATAAATGCGCTTGTTGGCCAGCTTTCTGTCCAACTGCAGCTCCATGTTGCCCGTACCCTTGAACTCCTCAAAGATCACATCGTCCATCTTGCTGCCCGTTTCTGTCAGGGCTGTGGCGATGATGGTGAGTGATCCGCCGTTTTCGATATTGCGGGCAGCTCCAAAGAATCGCTTAGGCTTCTGCAAGGCATTGGCCTCCACACCGCCGCTCAGCACCTTGCCAGATGCTGGTTGCACAGTATTATAGGCTCTTGCCAGTCGTGTGATTGAGTCAAGCACGATCACCACGTCGTGGCCGCATTCGGTCATGCGCTTAGCCTTTTCTAACACGATGTTGGCAATTCTCACATGGCGTTCAGCCGGCTCGTCAAAGGTAGAGGCTATCACCTCGGCATTAACGCTGCGCTGCATATCGGTAACCTCCTCTGGGCGCTCGTCGATCAGCAGCACCATCAGGTACACCTCTGGATGGTTGTAGGAAATAGCATTAGCCACCTCTTTCAGCAGCGTGGTCTTACCTGTCTTGGGCTGAGCCACGATCAATCCGCGCTGACCCTTTCCTATAGGGGTAAACATATCTATGATGCGAGTCGACATTGTGGCCGACTTACCGCCTGTAATATTGAATTTCTCTTGAGGAAAGAGCGGAACCAGCGATTCGAAAGGCACACGGTCGCGTACCTGATCGGGAGTAAGGCCGTTAATCAGCTCAATCTTCACCATGGGGAACATCTTCTCTTGCTCCTTAGGCGGACGTATCGTGCCACTGACCGTATCGCCAGTCTTGAGTCCGAAGAATTTGATCTGCGATGGAGAGATATAGATATCGTCGGGCGAACTCAGATAATTGTAGTCCGACGACCTCAGGTAGCCGTGGCCTTCGGCCATAATCTCCAGCACGCCCTCTGCCCTCAGCATACCCTCTACTTCAAAAGCAAACGGGGCGCGCTTGACAGGCTGCTCGGCTGCAGGTGCTGGGGTCTGAACAGCTTCAGCTGCTGCTTCTGGGCGTTGCTCTGACTCTTGCTCGGCAGCAGGCTTAGGAGCCGGCTGCGCAGCCTCGGCATTCATCTTTCTGCCCATCACCTTCTTAGCGCCGCTTCTAGTCTCTATCTTCTTACGCTCCGTAGGCTTTTTCTCAGGTTCGGCGGGTTCCTCCTTCTGTTCCTCCACGACTGCCTCAGGCACTACCTGCTGCTCAGAAGCCACCTTCTTGGGGCGGCCGCGCTTCTTCTTAGGCTGATCCGTAACGGGTGCTTCCACTTTTTCCTGAGCGTCTGCAGGTTCAGACTTACCCTCTTCCACGTCAGTCGGACGGATGCGCTTCAACTGAACCAGTTCTGGCAGCTCAGGTATTACAGGAATCTCCACATCGCTGATGCTGAATGGCTTCTCATCAGTGGCGGATGCTTTTTCAAGTTTTGATTCCTGTTTAGACTCCTTTTGTTCATCTTTCTTGAATTTATGGACGCTCGGATTCTTTACCGACGATTCAGCCAGCAGTTGCGGCTTCATACGTGCGCGCTTCTTGCGAGGGGCCTGCTGGGACTCAGCCGTAGAATCTGCACCCACAACCTGAGGATCTTTTGCCTGAAGGTCTAGAATTTTATAGATCAGCTCTTGTTTTTCTTGCCTTTTGGCATGAGAAATGCCGAGTTCCTCGGCCAAAGTAATTAGTTCGATATGTGCTTTCGACTCTAATTCAGTTTTACTATACATAGAATATAGATAGGTTAGTATTAGTTTTTTTCAATTATCAATACGGGAATATCATTTGAATCCTGCAAAAACACAGACACTTAGATCATTTTCAACCTTTCAAATGACTCCACAAAGATAGCAAAAAAAATAAAATCTCGCAAAAAAAACAAAAAAAAATTATCCCCACCAATATTTTTTGTAACTTTGCAATACCGATTTGCCAAATCAGCAAGGCACATCAGCATATAAACCTCTATACCACAAATACAAAAAAAACAATATAGATAATATGGAGAAATACAACTTTGACGAGATTATCGACCGCAAAGGAACTTCCTGCGTGAAACACGACGGCATGCTGCCAGACTATGGCCGCGACGACCTCCTTCCCATGTGGGTGGCCGACATGGACTGGCGAAGCCCCGACTTCGTTATGGAAGCCATCCGCCAACGCTGCCAGCACGAGGTACTAGGCTACGCCATCCCATCCCAGGGCTATTGGGACACGATGCAAGGCTGGCTTCGCCATCGCTACAGCATCGATGCTCATCAAGAAGAACTCCACTTCATACCAGGCATTGTTGCCGGCATAGCCTTCGCCATCCAGGCATTCACCCAGCCCGGCGACCGGATACTGGTCATGAACCCCGTTTACCCGACATTCCTCCATCTCCCCGAAGGCAGCCGCCGTCCGCTATCCTGCAGCTGCCTCAAAGTCAAAGACGGCCGCTTTGCCATCGACTTCGACGACCTCGACTCCAAAGCCGAAGGCTGCCGCATGATGATACTCTCCAATCCTCACAATCCTGGCGGCACGGTCTGGAGCCGCGACGACCTCGCCCGAATCGCAGAAATCTGCCAACGCCGACACCTCCTCGTGATAGCCGACGAGATCCACGCCGACCTTACGCTCCCTGCCCACCAGCACGTGTCCTACTCCACCGTAAGTCCTGCAGCACTCAGCCACTCCATCACCTTCATAGCGCCAAGCAAGACCTTCAACATTGCCGGACTAGGAAGCAGCATCAGCTATATCCACAACCCACAAATCAGAGACACCTTCCACAACTACCTCAACACCTTCGAGGTGGCAAATGGCAACATCTTTGCCTACGTAGGGGCCGAGGCCGCCTTCCGCCATGGTGAAGAATGGCTCAGCCAGATGCTCCGCTACCTGCAAGGCAACATTGACTATCTGCGTCATTGGCTTGATGCACATCCCCAGATACAGGGCATCCTTCCGCAAGCCTCCTATCTAGCATGGCTCGATTTCAGCGCCTTAGGATTCAGCCACCAAGAACTGCGAGACCGCTTCATCAACCGTGGCCGCGTAGCCCTCAACGACGGCACCAACTTCGGAGGCGCCGACTACGAGTGCTGCTTCCGCATCAACCTAGGATGTCCGCGCACCACCCTCCAAGAAGCACTCTCTCGCATCGAAGCCTCAATCAGCTAGAGGCCCTTGGTGCGGCTGGAATTGTGGGTGATAGACTGGGAGATGTAGAATCTGCCCTTGCGCTTGCGTCCGGTCACTGCGCCGATCTTTCCCTGGTAGGAACCGAAATGTCCGTTGTTGATATGTGCCATTTTGTTGAAACGCCGCTTTTCCGAAAAGCGGGAGAAACGTTAAAGTGTTTGTTTTTTTGAGCGCTCTCCTTTTGCAGGATTTCGGCTACAAAATTACACATAATCCCCCATACCCTATCCACCTCTGTCCGTTTGCGTCCGTTTGCGTTCCGCCGTATACCGGTAGAGGTCCTGCAGCCACCCGCATCGTTGGACACAGATGCCCTGCCGGCATGGTACAGACGGCGCTTTTTGGACCATAGTCCCGAGAGATTGGCTGTGCACAGCCAATCAACATGCTGACCGATAGAAGGATGCATTATCCAACAATCTGCAGCGAACACATTTTGAGGTAGTTGTAGGCATGTTCTTCGGCATCCCTTCGGGATGCTTGGGGATTTCTCGCGCCCTATAGGTCCGAAGGATAGGCTGGCCCATGCCGGAGGAGCCGCCTAGGAGTCCCGAGAGAGAAATCTGAGGAAACGTCATATGTCATACGTCATATGACACCCCACTTTGCATATACCCGCCAACACCTCCACTTCTCGAGACAAAGAGCAGAACCGTTTAGAAGTTATATTTTATTTTTTATATTATATAATTATATATATAAATTTAATATTAAATATAATATATCGCGATATACGCGATATATATATAATTATTAATTAACAAATTAAATAAATAAATATAAATAATATATTTAAGGACAAATTAGAGGCAGGCAGATCGGAGTCGGGCTGCAGGAAGGTGCAAGTGCAAACGTAGCGTCATATGACGTATGACATATGACATTTGAGGTCAGGTGCAAGTGCAAGCGAAGCGTCATATGACGTATGACATATGACATTTTGGGAAATGCAAGTCCCCGGCAAGTACTGGGCAGCGTCATACGTCATATGTCATATGACACCCCATTTCGCATACACCCGCCACCACACTCCTCGAGACACAGATCAGCATGCAGTCAGAGAAACCGTCATATGTCAACCGTCATATGACGCTGCCAGAAACATAGCCTTGTCTGCCGAGCTCAGCATTATATAGCTGCGCCACCTCCTCGCGAACTCTCCTACTTGTCTATCTGTCGCCCGTTCCCTTTCGGAGTCTTGCTGAGGGCGGCGTCCTCATCGTTCAGGCGCTGCAGCTCGGCGCGAGGGGAGTTTCTTTTCAGTTTTTTCGAGGTTTCGAGGGGTTCGTTTTTTTAGGGGACGGGTATTCGGTGTTGGCGGATTTATTTGATGCCGCGTGCTGACTTGATCTGCTCGTAGGCTTCGTTGATTTGGCGGAATTGGGCTTCGGCATTGGCCTTGATATCTTCTCCCATCTGAGCGACTTTGTCGGGATGATACTTCATGGCTAGTCTGCGATATGCCTTCTTCACCTCTTCGTCTGTGGCTGTTGGAGCTATGCCTAGAATCTTGTAGGGATCAGCATGGTATGTAGAACGCGACTGACGTCCGGACGACTGATAGCTGCCGCTGTAGCTTCGTCCTGCATATCTTGCATACATGGAGGCGAAATCATTGGCGTTGATGCCCAGGTGGTTTGAAATGGTCCGGATCATCAACTCTTCTTGCTTGGAAAACACATTGTCGGCGCTGGCTATGCCAAAGAGGAACTCCATCATGTGGTAGCGGGTGGTATAGTCGGTATTGACCTTGATCTGCAAGCACACGTCGACGATTGGGATATCTTGCTTGACTATCTCTCGCAAGGACAGCAGCAGCTGCTTTGCGCGTGTTTCGCCATAGTTGTGCAGCAAGAACTTCTTCACGTAATCCAGTTCGGCTCTTGACACGTTGCCATCTGCCTTCATTACGGCTGCAATCAGCACTAGGAGTGCTGCGTTGATGTCGGCCTGGGTGCCTGTATTGGTGTAGCGGCCGTTGACCCGATGGGGTGCTTCTGCTTTGGTGGCGCCTTCGAAGATGCCGCCTATCATCCAGCCTAGTATGCCGCCGATGGGACCGCCGCATGCCCAGCCTATTCCTGCCAAAATGAATTTTCCTAATGACATAATGCTGGCTTATTTGGGGATATTGAGAAATGACTTGTAGATGAGGCTCTGAATGTCGGTACGGATATTCATCTTGGCCAGCTTGTTGGGACTGGACTTAGGATATACTCTATTGGATAGGAAGATATATACGAGGTCGTAGTCTGGGTCTACCCACACCATGGTACCTGTAAATCCGGTATGGCCATAGCTGCTTTGGCTGGCTTCGGGGGCGATATGGGTGCTCTTGGAAGAGATGAACGGCTTGTCGTATCCTAGTGCCCGCCTGTTGCCATACTTGGTATAGTAGCGGCAGTTGAAGGTGTCGATCACGGCCTTGGACAGGTATTGCTGACCGCCGAACATGCCGTCGGACAGCATCAAGGAATAGAGTTTGTAGATGTCTTCGGCGGTAGAGAATAGTCCGGCATGGCCGCTAACTCCGCCCATTGCGTCGGCATTCTGGTCGTGTACGGTGCCATGAACGAGTCTATGGCGGTAGGTCTCGTCGCGCTCGGTTGGCGCTATGCTGTCTATGGAGAATCCATGCTGGAGCGGGTTGAATGCTGTATGGTTCATTCCCATAGGTCCGTAGAAGTGCTGCTGCATGAAGATGTCGAGGCTCTGCCCGCTGACATGCTCCACCATGTCGGCCAGGAGTATGAATCCGAAGTCGCTATAGAGATAGGTATGCTTGTCGGTACGCTCGCTCTTGGCAATCTGGTCTAGGATATACTGGCGAGGGTTTGCCTCGTGCTGTGCCTGAAGATAGTAGTTATCGAATGCCTTGAGTCTGGCTATATGGCTAAGGGCTTCGCGGATGGTGATATGCTTCTTGTTGGTCTTCTTGAGGTATGGGAGATACTGCGACAGTGGGTCGTCGAGCTTGATCTTGCCAGCATCAACAAGCTTCATGACGGCGAAGGTGGTGGCCGTAACCTTGGTAAGGGATGCTAGGTCGTAGATCGTATTGAGCTCCACGGGGAGTGATTCCACGTCGTAGGTCTGCCGGCCATAAGCGCGGTTGTATACAATCTTTCCGCCCTTGGCGACGAGGATTCTGCATCCTGGATATGCCTGTTTCTCAATGCCGAGAAGGGCAATAGAGTCGATGGCGCGGAAGCAGTTGCTATCCATTCCGGCCAAGGCCACAAGTTCGTAAGGATGTGGTGTGGGAGGCATCATGTCTATTTCGGTTCCAGCCATATAGCCGGCAGCCGTCACCGGAAGGGTGCCTTTGAATGGATAGCGGCCAGTCACTAGCGAGTCGATGGCGCGACGCACTACGGGAATGTCTTCATAACCTATGATGACGGTATTGTTATGCGCTATGCTGGCAGGAATCTTGTATGGAGTGGTGCAGAACACCTCGGCAGGAGCGCCGGGCTTCCACTTCTGGGCATTGAGAATGGTCACGCCACGGAGCGCCACTTCGAAGGCGAGGCTGTCGCAGCGATTCCAATCTTCTTCAGAAGGCAGCTGGAGGCTTGCTAGGTCGAGGTGGTTGAGTCCGCATTCGTATTTGGCCTTCAGCACGCGGCGGCAATGTTCGGCTATCTCGCTTCTGAGTGCCGGGTCGCCTTCGGCCGTCTTGCAGATCAGATCTATGCTTTTTGCCACATCTGGAGACAGGATGATAAGGTCGTTGCCGGCTCTCAAGGCTTGAAGTTCTGCATTGCCGTCTTTGTAGTACTTGGTAACGCCCTTCATGTCAATGCCGTCGGTAATTATCAAGCCGTTAAAACCCATCTTGCGTCTCAGCAGCTGATTCACGATAGGCTCTGACAGCGACGATGGCTGGTGAGGAGTATTGTCTAAAGCATTGATCTGGAGATGGGCTACCATCACGCTTCCCACTCCGGCTTCAAACATCTTACGGAAAGGATGCAGGTCGACAGAATCTATGTATTCCAAGGTATGGTTGATTACGGGAAGGTCTTCATGACTGTCCACGTCGGTGTCGCCATGTCCTGGAAAATGCTTAGCACAGGCTATCACACCTTCAGACTGCATGCCCCTCATATACATGATGCCCTTGCGGCTTACGCGTTCGGGCACTTCGCCAAAGGACCTTATTCCGATAACGGGATTCTTAGGATTGCTGTTGAGGTCGACAACTGGGGCGAAGTTGATATGGATGCCCATCTTTTTGCACTGGATGCCAATCTCTTTACCCACTTGATAGATGAGGGTGTCGTCTTCAGGTGCAAGGGCGCCCATCAGCATTTGATGAGGAAAGCTGTAGCAGTCTTTCAGCCTCATGCCAAGTCCCCATTCGCCATCGATGCACACCAGCAGCGGGAATGGAGAGACTTGCTGATACTGCTTGATCTGCGGGAGGGTATTGGCTGCTGTTCCCACGAAGAAGCACACGCCGCCGACCTCGTTGTCTCGAATCAGGCGCTCAAACTGGCGCTGCTGCTTGGCATTCATGTTGAGGGGGACACGCAGCACCATCAGCTGGCCAACCTGCTGGCGCAGCGACATCTTTGCCATTACCGAATCAGCCCATTTCCCAGCAGCATCGACATCAAACCATTTTCCTAACTCGCTGCCTTGTTCAATTGTTTCGGCCTTAACAACGCGGGGCACAGCCTTTGAATGCTTGAGCTGGGCATTTTTCTTGTGGTGGCTGTGGTGGTGCTGTGCGCTCACCATTGCAGGTGACAGATAGAATGCAGCGCAGATGCCTAGCAGTAACGCTTTTCGTGCCAAGGGGCGGAGATTTAACATATTAAAGATGTGATTATATTAGTAATTAGTATTGCAAAAATTTTGAATGAATATATTCTACCTGACGCAATCGAGGGTTGCCTTCATAGTTGAGTATCACCCAGTCGGCACGGTCCATTTTTTCTTCAGCCGACAGCTGGTTCTGGATGCGGGCCTCGATGGCTGCACGATCTACATTGTCGCGCTCTTTAACTCTTCTGATGCGCTCTTCCAAATCTAGATAGATGCATATCACCTTGTCCATTAGGGCATCAAAGCCATACTCATACAATATGGCGGATTCGAACAAGACATATTTCGAGTCTTGGTTTAAGCACCACTCATCAAAACGCTGTCTAACAAGTGGATGTACTATACTGTTGAGCGCATTCAACTTTTCTTTATCAGCGAATACGATGGATGCCACCTTCTTCTTGTCGACCGTTCCATTGGAGGAGACCACATCGCTGCCTAACAGGGCGGCCACTTGATGTACGAATTGGGGCTCTTCGTAGAATTCTGCAGCCACTTGATCGGCCACAAAGCACGGAACCCCCATCTGCCTAAAGACAGCGATTACGGTACTTTTCCCGCACCCGATACCTCCCGTCACGCCGATCCTCAGTGGCCTATTTGATGATGACATACTGCACATTTTCTGGTTCAATTTTTTTGATACGCACTTGTCCAGGGAATCGCGTCACCCTTACCGGTGCATAATCGTGTTCTGGATCAATAGCCACTCTGCATTGGAATTGATCTTCGGACAATTCCTCTTCGTCCTCCAAGTTTGGCGACAGCAGCAGCACCTTGACCTTGTCGGGATACAGGCGCAGATGGAGCGAGGTGTCTGCCGTATGGGCCGAAACGGGCAAGACCATCTCTTGTTCATAGAATGCTCCCGACGGCACAACCAACGACACATAAGGCTGAGAAACCCTCAGATCAGGATACTTCTCCCAAGCAGCCTTGATGGGTATGCGTAAAGTATCAGTACTTCTGATTCTGCGGAAGTGGGCTGATTCGGTGGAAATCTGATTGATTTTGGAGAGCGACTCGCTGCTTCCATACAGCCAGATGGAGTCTTCCAGCAGATAGGGCTCGCCTATTAGGCCATATCCGTCAGAAAACTCAAAGTCCACCTGCCCTAATACCGGCACAAACCCTTTCTTTTCGCGAGGTGAGTAGTATACCTTGATAGAGTCAAGGCTTGATGATATGGGAATATTGGAGGGGATATCGAATTGAGACCGTACTGCCGATATGACCGAGTGCATGCTTATCGATGCATGTCCTGGCTGCACTTTCCCCTTCGACATATCCACAACGACTGGGGAGAACCTCATATCGAAATATCTCGTCAGTGCGCGGTATCCGTTAGACGTAATATCCAACTCAATGACCGAATCCCTTGAGATAATAGCATAGCAGGCCGTGTCGACACCAACCATCTCTACTCTAACCTGAGTGGAGTAGGTCTGGCTTTCAGACATGGCCCATGCAGTCCAAATCACCAATGTAATGACCAATATGATCATCAATGGGCGATACTGGCGCATCATTAGCTTGGCACGCCCCGTCATTTTTCCTCTACAAAGAGTGGCTTATTAGTTCTTCTTAGCAGTCTCAACAACTGGCTGGAGGAAACTTTTCTCAACAGTGAGGATCACGTCGTGTGACACTTCCACTTCTGCAGTTGTTTCGTGAATCTCGTGGATCTTTCCATAGATACCGCCGCTAAAGGTCACGCGATCGCCCTTCTTGAGGCTCTTGCGGAACTGCTCTTCTTCCTTTGCCTTTTTGCGCTGCGGACGAATCATGAGGAACCACATCATTACTAAAAGAATAATCATCCAGAGCCACATTGATCCGCTCTGCTGAGGTTGAGCTTGTAATAGAATCCAGTTTGTAAGCATAGTATAATTGTATTATTTTTTTTGATTATCGTACTTGAGCCATGATCTTGAGCACGTGGCGACCGGGCTGGGCATTGCTAGATACGGTCACTTCTTGGTATTGCATTCCACTCTTTCCGGCGCTTTTGAAGGTGACCGAAATGTAGCCGTCCTCACCTGGAGCAATACGCTTGCGCGGATAGTCGGCCACCGTGCAGCCGCAACTGGCCTTGCAGCCGCTAATAATCAGATCTCCAGATCCAGCGTTGGTAAAATGGAACGAATAGGCGATATTCTCTCCCTGGCTTAGCATGCCGAAGTCATGCATGTCGCTGTCGAAAGTCATTACAGCCACTTTGGCATCACTAATGGTGCCTGAAGCCGTATTAGGATTGGTTATCAGATCAGTGTCGAGTTCTTGGGAGCTCTTTGATCCGCAACTTCCCAACAAGGCACATGCAAGAATCGATGCAAATATATATTTTTTCATAATAATTCTTTTTTCTTTTTCATTACACTCTGGTTTTCTTGCGCTTTAGTAGGTAGGGAACAAGAATAGGTTCAAAACCAGCATCAATGTCGATTGCGACATAGTCCGCTTGGTATTGAATGGCGTGATGCTTAAACTCGGCAACTAGCTTAGACATCTGTTCCTGATATTTATCTATAACCTCGAAAGGCTGTACCTTAAGTGATTTGCCGCTCTCGAGGTCAATAAACTCAGTGGGCTTATTCTCAAACGCAAAGTCCAGCTCTTTACCGAAGCTCATCGTGTGAAAAACCACCACTTCATGCTTGCAATGGCGCAGGTGCCTCAATGCATCAAGCAGCGCACGACTTTCTTCAACAGACGTAAAGGCATCGGTGAAGACAACCACGAGGGAACGTTGCTTCAACCGCTCTGCGGTAAGGTGCAACGCCTCAGCTATATGGGTCGAACTTGGATGTTCCGTGCGAGTGTCTATCGGTTGGGCCAGTTCTTGCTCTAAAAGCCCTAAAACGTAATGCTGGTGAGCCTTGCTGCTACGAACATCAGTCTGAAGATCAATGCCGTTGCCGACAAGTGTCAGGCCAAAAGCATCACGCTGTCGCAGCATCATCTCGGAAAGGAGTGCTGCAGCATAAATAGAGAATGTGAGCTTGTTTGGCTTTTTATAGTTGTTGTGTCCTTCCAAAGGGAACAGCATCGACCTACTGTGATCGATTACTAGTTGGCATCTGAGGTTGGTTTCCTCTTCGAACCGCTTCACAAAGAGTTTGTCTGAGCGGCCATACAGCTTCCAATCTATATTCTTAGTAGATTCTCCGGGATTGTATTGCCGATGCTCCGAAAACTCAACTGAGAAGCCATGGAAAGGACTCTTATGCAGACCTGAGATGAATCCCTCCATCACATGTCTGGCAAAGAATTCTAGAGACTTGTATTTTTCTAGTTCTTCAAACAAGCTCCCACTCAATTATTTTTACATAAGTGCGTCCAGCTTTTCAGTAAGGGTGCTCTTCTGAACACTTCCTACAGCCTTATCCTTGAGTTCACCGCCCTTGAAAAACAAGATGGTTGGCACGTTGCGAACTCTGAAACGGGCAGTGATAGAAGTGCATTCCTCTGCATCGGCGGTGCATACGACAGCCTTACCTTCATATTCATTGGCAATCTCATCAACGATTGGTGCAAGTGCTTTGCATGGGCCACACCACTCAGCGCCAAAATCAACCATTACTGGGAGTTCAGATTTCAGGATTTCGTCAAAGTTTTGTTCGTTAACTGCAATAGACATAATAATTTACGTTTAAATTGTGATTAATTTCGTTCTACAAAGATAGTCATTTTTTGTTATTTGTGCCATATTTTTTTCGCACTATTTTTAATATATAATCAACAATATGTGTTAATTCACTAGGTTTCAACCACTTTTCGCTATACAGTAGTCCTATTTTGATATATTTATTGTTTTTTAAGATGAATAGTTCTATTTTTTTTTGTAATTTTGCATTCTCTAAGATAGTTAAATATAATGAAAAATATATATAAGAAACTACTCACACTGACATGCGTAGCCATGATGGTCTTCGGCATACAGCACTCCGCTTCTGCCCAGCAAGATTCCATCGCTCTCGCATCTGTAATCAATCAGTTTAACGCCAATTACGACTCCCTGCTCAACAGCTACTACATCAAGAAGTACTCTCGCTATCTGCTACGTCAAAACAAGGTTGTCTCTACCCAGTCGTTCGACCAGATTCCCGACTCCGTGCTGGCTAAGCGCCTGCGCAATATGCATACCGTCATTCCTATGAACTTCAACCCTGAGGTTCGTTCCTACATACGCATGTATCTCAACCGACTCTCCCCTCGCCTCGACGTAATGCTTACTCTTTGTGAGTACTACCACCCACTCTTCGAGGAGGCTCTGAATCGTTACAACGTGCCTGAAGAACTCAAATACCTCCCCATAGTTGAATCGGCCATGAATCCAATGCTTACCTCTCGAGCCGGTGCTGCTGGACTCTGGCAGTTCATGTATACTACCGGCAAGAACTACGATCTCGAGGTCAACTCTATCGTAGACGAGCGACGCGACCCTTTCAAATCCACCAATGCTGCTGCCCATTTCCTCCACGACCTGCACAAGATCTATGGAGACTGGATCCTCGCTATTGCTGCCTACAACTGTGGTCCAGGAAATATCAACAAGGCTATAAGTCGTGCCAACGGCAAGAAGGACTTCTGGGATATCTACCCATATCTTCCTCGCGAAACACGAGGCTATATTCCTGCATTCATCGCTGCAACCTACGTAATGACCTACTATCCTGAGCACGGCATCCATCCTCGCAAGGTCACTATGCCAATCAAGACTGACACCATAGTTCTAAGCGGTGATGCCTACTTTACCTATATTTCCAAATACCTGAATGTCGATATCGAAGAGATCCGCACCCTCAATCCACAATATCGCGTTGACTTCATCCCTGGAGCCTCTGGCTCCTATTCGCTCTGTCTTCCTGTCGACAAAATGCACAACTTCTTCGCCGTCGAAGACTCTATCTACAACCACACTCAAGATTCGCTTCAGACTCGCCCACTCAACAAGCAAGCAGCCTCGGCAGCTTCTGGGGAGAAGCCTTCTAGCACATCCAGTACGGCTGCAGTATACCATACCGTCAAGACTGGCGAGACGCTCTCTCGCATCGCAAGCCGCTATGGCACTACCATACAATCTATCAAGAAGCGAAACAACCTTAAGTCCGACAAAATCCGTGTTGGTCAGAAACTCAGAGTCAAATAAAGCCTCCCAAATACTATGCCTAAAACCAAACAGTCCTCAGGATTCATCAAACTGATCAAGAATAAATATTTCTACGTCACGATTATTTTCCTGGCCATATTCTTGTTTGTCAGCAACAACAACCTTTTCTTCACCTTAGGACTTAAGCACGAGGTAAACAAACTTCATGACCAAGAGTCAGAGATCCAACAACAGATCAAAGACGACAGCATCTTTTTTCAGGGACTCAAAGGTAATCCTGAAGCCATCGAACGCTTTGGTCGTGAACAATACCTTATGTCTCGCGACGATGAAGACCTCTTCGTGATCACCTCCTCAGAAGAGGAGTAACTATTGATTATTAAAAGAATGGGATTGAGATACTATTCGAACTCAAAAAAAAGAAAAGGTACAAGATAATATCAGCTCGGAAAACTACATTCTATACCCTATCTTACTCAAGATTTCTTTCACCCTTTGAACGTGGTCGCCTTGGATGATTATTTCTCCATCTTTAGCACTGCCGCCTACGCCACAACCAGTCTTTAACGTCTTAGCCAAGTCAGCAAGGTCATCATTATTACCCACAAATCCCGTCACCAAGGTTACCTGCTTGCCACCCCTGCCCTTACGTTCCATTCTCACTCGTAGTTTTTGTTTTTCAGGTGCCAAAGTAATCACTTCTGGCTCATCTTCAGGCTTCCAATCTGGGTTGGTCGAAAAAACGATATCTAAATCCATTTATTAATGTTACTATTAAATGCTAATAATAAAGTAAAAGTACGCTAGAACTCACAAAAGGGGGAATCGGTATGCTGGCAACCACCAACACGATTTCAAATCTTTCCGCCTTTGTAGAAATGTTTGCTCCAATAGCTATCGGTCAGCTTGCTGATAATCACTCCATGGGAAGTACTCGAATGGACAAACATATCGTCCCTTAGATAGATGCCTACATGCGACACCTTGTTGTTGCTGTTGGTGAAAAATACCAATTCACCTTCTTTCAATTTGTTTTTAGCCACAGGGGTCGACTGAAGGTATATATCATTTGCCGTACGCTTTAAGGTGATGTTGTACACCGTCTTGTAGATATTGCCCACAAAGCAGGAACAGTCTACGCCATCTTTAGAGCAGCCGCCATACAGATATGGAGTCCCATACCAATCCTCGATGGCACTTCTTAACTTGGCATTCTCTATATCCACACCAAGCTTTACGCTCGTATTCCGGGTTCGACGTTCAGCCTTTAGTACGGGCACATAAGGTTTCTCATCCACTAATTCGTCGGCATAGAGCTGTGAGATAATGAAGTCCTCCTCCTCTAAATCGGTGGTCAGAATCTTTTTCAATGCCTGGCACGAGGTAAGCATCAACCCGCATACTGCCAAAAGCATTAATATGGCAATTCTACTCTTCTTCATATTATTGATTGATTATAGGTTTGATAATATCGTTGTGCACTTTTTGCCTGATCCTATGGATGTCGCCTATGATCTTGCCGGGCAGAGGCCTCTTCCCTATTACATTTAGCGAGTTAGGAATATTCACAAATCGAACCTCCGAACCACAGATTTCGCCTTCACCATCGATGTTGACCCATTTGTCCAGATTGCCGCTTATCACTACCTCTTTGGCTTTAAAGATTTCTACATGCTGAGATAACTCCGCATGGTTAGCATATAGCAGTGGAACAGAAACAGGGAGATGCTCAATTGGCACCTTGTCAACAATACTGATGTCCAACATGCCATCGTTCAGTTTGGCCTGAGGAGCAATATTAGCATTGAATCCAAATTGGTTTGAATTTGCCACTGCGATGAACCATGCTTTACGGTCGTATTCTTTGCCATCGATAGTCAGGTGGTAATTTTGGCATTCATAGCGCACATACTCCCTAACCATTAGGTTTAGATATGCTGCCAGGCCTCTACTCTTAGCAGTCTTCATCAGTCGGGCAATATAGGCGTCGAAACCGACACCTGCTATACTGGCCACCACATGTTCCCCATTCACCTCTATCGTGTCGATAGGAAACTCATAGTCGTCGTTCAGCATTCTTACTGCAAAGGCCGGAATCAGCGAGATATTCATGCATCTAGCCAGTCCGTTACCACTTCCGCAGGGAATGATTCCCAACGTTGTAGGACTTCCCTTAAGTCCGCTTACTACGTCGTTTACGCTTCCATCACCACCTACTGCCGTCACAATGTCAACGCCTTTGTCGGCTGCCATTCTGGCTATCTCTGTACCATGGTGAATATGCTCGGTATATTTTATCTCGTAGTCGTAAAGATCCTTATTAAGGTTGGCATCAAACACGCTCTCTATGCGTTTCTGCTTGCCAATACCCGAAATAGGGTTCACTACTACCCACATCTTCTTTTTCATAGTCTAATAGTCTTTAATTGGCTACTATCGAGCCTTATAACCCGATTCTCGAAGAATTTTTTGAGAATCTGTCTCCTGCATCAGCTCCTTAACTGAAGAACGCGTATTTTCCATATAGGACTCTACGATTCTCCAACCAATGTACGCTGCACATCTTGGAGCCGATTCCTTTCCAAATGCATTTGTACAAGGGGCTTCGTCCGTCAGGTTGTGGTATTTCCCATTGTCTGTTTGGAAGAGCAACTGCTCCTGCAGTAGGTAGGCCCACACGTTCTGTTCATTTTTCTTCATCCAATCCAACTGAGGACTAGAGTATCGCAACTTTATTGTGTCTGCCACGTTGGGCAATGATTTATCGACCAGGTAAATGGCCTTACCCTCCATAATCATGATATCCAGCAGCTGAGGCTCATTAGTCTTTGGCATCAACACCAGGTTGCGAGCCACACGCCCAATACAGTCAGCCAGCAGATACTCCTTCTTGCAGAGGTTTACTAGATACATAGGATTTCCAAAATAGCCATACTTGGCCATCTTAGGCAACACATAAGAGTCTAAAGCAATCAGAACTTCATCATCATCTGCCCAAACCCTAGTCTCGTAGTCAAATTGACCCGAGATAAAGGTCGACACCTTGGTGATTCTCAACTCGTCATCCATGCTGTGCAGCTTATCCAAAGCCTTTTTCAAGTCATGTTCCAACCATTCAAGGTCGCCAAACTCGGCTTTAACGTATTCGTATGCCTCTCGGATGACTTCGTCTTGTGTGAACCCTGCCACCTGTTCCATGTATTGAGGGTCATTGGGATAGATGTTGATCAAATGCCCTTTATAACCCGTATTACGCAATGCTGATTGGAGCTGACCGACAGGAGTATCAAACAGCACCTTTTCGAATCGAAAGATGCCCACATTATCTAGTTCTCCCTTATCGTAACTAGACCCGCTTCCACAAGCCGATAGGCATACGCAAAGTATGCCTATCGAAAGTTGTGTTATTATAAATGATCTGATTTTTCTTATTATCATCAAATACTAATAATCTGATTACATTAGTTTTTTTCCTCTTCGGCCTTCAGAATTCTTAATTTCTGTTCCATGAGGGCAATCTGCTGGCGAGCGTTCTGCATCTTCTTCTCAAACTCCTCTTTCAGCAGGTCGGCCTGACGCGACTGTGAGAGGAATCCAAGATTGTTCTCCCAAAGCTTCAAGTCGCCACGCAGCTTCTCAATCTTCTCCATCAGCGAATCTTTCTCACTAGAGATAAACTTCTTGGGGTCGCCCACATTACGTAGGCGTTCTCTGAAGTCGGCCTCTTCTGCTTCGCGGGCTGATATTCTCAATTGCTCGAAGTATCCGTCAATAACTGAGCGGAATTCTTTTTGCAGACGATCCTTTTCACGCATTGGCACAAATCCGGCTTCCGACCAGCGACGCTGGAAATCTTTAATCACATTCAGATTCTCTGCCTTATCTGTACCAAACTGATAAGCCTTCAGTTCTGCGAGAATGCCCTCTTTCACCTTCAAATTCTCCTCTTCTGCACCATGAATCGAGTTGTAGTGCTCAGCCTTATGTGCAAAGAACTCATCGCAAGCTGCACGGAAGCGCTGCCATACTTTGTCGCTCACTTTGCGGCTTACCATTCCAATTGCTTTCCACTCCTTCTGGAGGGCCAGCAACTCATCGGTAGCAGTCTTCCAGTCCTCGCGTTTAGCGATAGCCTCTGCCTTCAAGCACAGCTCTAGCTTCTTATTGTAGTTCTCGCCCTGCTCGTCGCGTATCTGGTTGAAATACTCCTTTTTCTGAGCATACTGGGCATCGATCATAGCCTTAAAGGTGTTCCAAATAGTCTCATTCTGTTCGCGAGGAACTGGACCAATCGTTCTCCACACTTTCAGCATATCGTCCAAAGTTGCCGTGCGATCGTTCCATTCCTTAATGCCTTGAGGCTGCACCTCCACCATCTCTTTCACCTTTTCAACCAAAGCCTGCTTGGCTAGGAGGTTCTTCTCCAATTCCTCCATGCGTTGGTCATACATGTTTTGACGCTGCTCATGGATTTTGTTGGCTGCAGCATTGAAGCGCTGCCATATCTCTTCATTCTGTTCTTTTGGAACTGGTCCGATAGACTTCCATTGCTGGCGCAGATCTTGAAGTGCCTTGAATGCCTTTGTAATTGAAGGTTCCAACAGCAGTTCTTCTGCCTTTTCACAAAGTTGCAGCTTTCCTTCCAAGTTGCGCTTCAGGTCGAGCTGGTGGAGTTCCTGGCTCATATGCACCTTGTTGAAGAATTGCTCGATCAGGAAGTGATAGTTTTGCCAGATGTCGTTGTTCTGATCGCGAGGAATCTCGCCTACTGACTTCCATTTCTCCTGCAGTGCGTTAAAATTCTCATACAGCTGCTTGATCGATTCTTCCTCCGAGTTGAGCAGCGTGCGCAGCTCTTCCAAGATTGCCTTCTTGGCTTCCAAGTTTTTCATCTTTTCAGCCTCCAAATGCTCTAGATGCTGCTGACGGCGTTCGCGGTATGTGCCATATAGTTTATAGAAGGTACGTCCGGTTTGGTCGTCCTCCATCTTAAAGTCCTCTCTGTTGCCGCCCTCGTCTAAGAATTTCTTCAAGGCCTCATTGTGCATCTGGTCAGTCAGCTCGTTGAAACGAGTTCTCAGCTGGCTCACGCGGTTCTTGATGTTGGCCACATCCTCTTCGAGCAGCACTTTCATTGCCTCCACAAGTTCCTTTCGATCCATGTTGGAGTAGTCGACTGTAGGTTCTTCCATCATCACAGCAGTCTCCTGTGATGCGTCGTTGGTAGGTTCATTGGTAGATTCGTTTGCACACACGTTATTCTCGTGCTGCAAGGTTTCAGAATTCTGCATGTTGGCCATTTCGTTCTCGGCCATGTTCTGCATAGTGGTTTGTTCTTCCATAGTGTTTATGGTTAATTAGAATAGAATTATCGCACAATCAATCCGTTGCACGAATATTAAATAGTTCCCTTTCGGACAAAGTCCAATGCAAATATACAAAACTAACCCGATATAGCAAAAAAAAAGTGCCTACTGTCCGAAAAAGTCTCATCCATCTCCCCTAAAAAGGTGGTAGAATCAATCTATAGGACCTGCTCAAGCAGCCACATCTTGCTGCCATTAGAACCTTTAAGCAAAATAGTGCTTTCCTTCAGTGGGTTCATCTTGAAATATGCCACAGCCTTTTCGCTATCCTCAAACCAGACAGACTTTTGACTCAATCCCTTGAATTCTGGACCGACAAGCACCACTACTTCAAATTGTGACTCTTCCACCAGACGCACTACCTCTTGATGTTCCTTTTCGCTGTCGTTTCCTAGTTCCTTCATGCCGCCAAGCATCACTACCTTGTGGGCCGCCTTGAGTCTCGCGAAATTTTCTACTGAAACCTTCATGCTGGATGGGTTTGCATTGTAGCAGTCCAAGAATAATGCGTTGTGTTCAGTCTTCTTGTATTGGGATCGCTTATTGCTGGGCTCGTAAGCTTCTATTGCTTCTTTTATGTCAAAAGGTTCTACTCCAAAATGAAGTCCCACAGCCACAGCGGCCATAGCATTGTCGAAATTATAACCGCCTAAGAGATGGCTCTGCACGGTATAGACATTGTCGCCCACCTCAAAATAGAAACGCATATATGGGTCGCTTCCAATCAGGCTGCCTCTATACTGGACGCCTTCTTTCTGGCCATAGGTCTTTGTCTGCGCTTGCATCAGACGTGACTTTTCTTCCATGAGCACATTGCTATCTGCATTCACAAAAAGGAGTCCTCCTTTGTTGTCGATATGACGATAGAGTTCCGTCTTGGTTTTTACAACCCCTTGAAAACTTCCGAAACCCTCTAGATGAGCCTTGCCGCAATTGGTGATGAGGCCGCAGTCTGGATCAGACATGGAACAGAGCATCTCTATTTCTCCAGGATGGTTGGCGCCCATCTCTACGATAGCCAACTGCACTTGAGGGCCTATTTCCAAAATCGTCAGAGGCACACCTAGGTGGTTGTTATGGTTGCCTTGCGTAGCGTGGGTACGGAATCTACGAGAAAGGACAGCATTCACCAATTCCTTGGTAGTGGTCTTGCCGTTGGTACCAGTGATGCCTACGAAAGGAATGCACAATTCTTTACGATGGCGGCGAGCAAGCTGCTGAAGCACCGCAAGCACATCCTCAACCACTAGGCAGCGTTCGTCCACTCTATACTGGGGATTGCTTATCACGCAATATGCTGCCCCTTGCTCCAAAGCCTGAGGCGCAAAGGCATTGCCATCAAACGATTCTCCCTTGAATGCAAAGAATATGCATCCTGGAGTTATCTGTCGGCTGTCGGTAGTGACGCGGTACGATTGGCGATAAGCACTATATAGTTTCTCTATCAATTGATCCATTTCGATTCTTTTTTTATTATTAAACGCACTTTCTTTTCAAAAAGTATCATCAAAGGTCATTATTACAAAAAAAATCCAGCATCATTTGATACTGGACCTTTCTTTGTCGGGGTGAAAAGACTCGAACTTTCGACCCCTTGCACCCCATGCAAGTGCGCTAGCCAACTGCGCCACACCCCGAACAAATTATCGTTTTTGTCTCTCAAAAACGGATGCAAAAGTACACATTATTTTTTAATTCGCCAAATTTTTTCTCACTTTTCTATATGTGCAAATCACAACATACTGACTCTTCACTACTTACTTAGCACTACTTCGCAGCAAGAACCGCTTCCGCTTACTTCCGGCTGGCTCTGTTTTTCATCTCCATTTACAAAAACAAGCCTATTCTGTTTCACTCCCCACGACTCAATATAGCCTTTCAGAGTTTGAATTCGTTGATTCGTAACCATTTGCGAGAATTGTTTGTTCGAAAAACGGCTCCATACCGTCCACTTGGCATTCAGTTCTGGATTATCCCGCAAGTAGACCACTATCTTCATCAGAGACGCTTCTCCCTCTTTGCAAAGATCCACGTCGGCCAGAGGGCCGAACACATCTCCTAAAGAGTATGGCTTGTCCATATCCATGCGTTCCAGCTCAAAATTGGCATGATGCTCAGTGATCATAATATCGGGATTCTGATTGCCTCTGGCGGTAGATATCTGTGCTTGGGCACTAAAATAGCCGACGTGCTCAGCCGATAGCACGTAGTCGGCATTTGGATTGAGCATTATGGAGTAATAGCCGTTTGCGTCAGTAGTAGAAGCACCCAGAGGCATGGCGCCTTTAGCATCAAAGGCGGTCACCTTCACTCCTGGAATAGGCTTATGCGAAAAATCCTGCACATAGCCTTCTGCCAAGGCTCCAGACAGCGTGCCTTTCATTTCGAAAAGCTGCAGCGAACCATTGTCGCTAACGAGCCAATAGCCCACACCGGAAGCCTTATCAACTGTCATTTCCAAGCTCTCATAGCTGCTATTATAAGGGTATGGAAGCATCTGAATAGGTGCTCGGCCAATAGGGAATCGCATCACTGTGTCCCCCATCTGACGGGTCGACATCAGTCTGGCCACATAGAGCCTCCTTTGTCCGCCAACGGTGTCGTTCTCACTTGATTCGCGTCCATTGGACGAAAAGATCAGATAATCGCCATACATCGAGGGAGCCACTTCGTCAAAGGGTCCATTCACCTTATGTCCGAAGTTTTTGGGTTCCTCCCATTCGCTATCTACCAGGCGGCTGTACCAAAGATCCATTCCACCAAATCCTAGTCCGTTGGGCGACGAGAAGACCAATATGCTGCCATCGCTGCTAAAGGTGGGATGATACACCTGGAACTTGCCCAGCTTTATCTGCTTCGACACGGGCTTCTTGCCAGTAGTATCGTATACATATAGATATGACTCGCCTTTCTTATTCAGAGCCGTATAATAGAGATCGCCCGTTTCTGGATTTCGAACCACGTAGTCCATACGGGAAGCCACCTTGACCAGGTCTAGTGCGGCATCAAAGTTGATGAGTTTTTCATTCCTATAGGTACCGTTGAGCATGATATTGGCACTGCTGCAATAGGGCTTTCCGTCCAAGATAGACAGATTCTTGCTATCGCTAGGCATCTTGATCACATCCCGCCCCATAGTTGCCGGAACGCCCTCTTGGGCGTGAGCCGACAGCCCCAAGGCCGAAAATAGTATTGTCGCTAACAGATTCTTAGTCTTCATAATTGACCTATCATACTATCATTTTTCAAGCACCAAAGGCAATGCTTCCGACATTTCGTTAATGAAGTGGAATGTCAGTCCTGCCAGATACTTCTTGTCGATATCTTCTATGTCCCTGCGGTTGTCCTCGCAAAGCAGCAAGTGCTTGATGCCGGCACGCTTGGCTGCCAGAATCTTCTCCCTGATGCCTCCTACTGGGGTTACTTGTCCGCGAAGAGTGGCCTCTCCTGTCATGGCCCAGTCGTTGCGAACTCGTTTTTGGGTAAGGGCGCTGACCATGGCCACAAACATAGTGATGCCTGCCGAAGGGCCATCCTTTGGTGTAGCACCTTCCGGCACATGGATATGCATATTCGTGTTGTCGAGAACCTCTTGGCTGATGCCCAGACGCTCTGCATTTGCCTTGATATATTCGTGAGCCAAAGTGGCCGACTCCTTCATCACATCGCCAAGATTGCCCGTCATCGTGAGCTGGCCTTTGCCTTTGTTGGTGCTGCATTCCACAAAGAGCACCTCGCCGCCAACGCTTGTCCAAGCCAGGCCGGTCACCACTCCTACCCTCGACTCCTTACCCATCTTTTCGCTATTGTGAATGGGCAGGCCGAGTATCGACTGCAATTCAGATACGCTTATCTCTTTATCATATTCCAGTCCCTGAGCCTTCAGCACGGCACGGCTTCTCACCACCTTGGCCAAGGTCTTGTCTAGCTGGCGAACGCCGCTTTCGCGGGTGTAGTCGTTGATGATGGACGTCAATACCGCCTTGCCAAACGTGAGAGCCTTCTTCTCAAAGCCATGCTCCTGGAGCTGTCTTGGAACCAAGTGGCGCTTGGCGATTTCGATCTTTTCCTCGAGAATATAGCCATCGATGTCGATAACCTCCATACGGTCGATAAGTGCCGGCTGGATAGTGCTCAGACTATTGGCCGTAGCAATAAACATCACCTTGCTCAAGTCAAAGTCCACGTCCAGATAGTTGTCGTGGAACGCCGAATTCTGTTCCGGATCGAGCACCTCCAACATGGCAGCAGTAGGGTCGCCATTGTGGGTCTGGCTCTGAATCTTGTCTATCTCGTCTAGGATAAAGACAGGATTAGAAGAACCTGCCCTGCGAATGCCCTTAATGATTCGGCCAGGCATAGCTCCAATGTAGGTGCGTCTATGGCCGCGCACCTCGGATTCGTCGTGAAGTCCGCCCAAGGCCACTCTGACATACTTTCTGCCAAGGGCTTCGGCGATGCTCTTGCCCAAACTGGTCTTGCCGGTACCCGGAGGACCCACCAGGCAGAGTATAGGAGCCTTCATGTCGTTCTTAAGATTCATCACGGCAATCTGCTCAACGATTCTATCCTTGATCTTCTTCATTCCGTAGTGGTCACGGTCGAGAATCTTCTGCGCATTCTTAGTACTCAGATTGTCTGGAGTATATTCATTCCACGGAAGGGCAAGAAGTTCGTTGAGGTAGTTCAGCTGCACCGTGTAGTCAGGCGATTGCAATGGGGCATGCTGAAGCTTGTTCAACTCGCGATCAAACAGGTCTGCCATCTCTTGCGACCACAGCTTCTTCGAGGCGGCCTCTCTCAATTGGTTGGCCTCCTCTTCGGCAGGCGACCCACCAAGTTCGTCTTGGATGGTGCGCATCTGCTGGTGCAGCATATATTCGCGCTGCTGCTGGTCCATATTGCGCTGAGTCTTCTCCTGGATTTCCTTCTGCACCTCGTAGAATGCCATCTCTTCGTTCAGCAGGCGCTGAATCATCTCAAGACGCTCATCGTAGGTGTCGCACTCGAGCATCATCTCCTTGTCCAACACCTCGAAATCGCCATGAGTGGCCATAAAGTTGATCAGCACGCGGCTGCTGGTTATCGACTTGTAGTCAGCAACGGGATTGCGGTCACGGCCCTTCAGCTTATTCAGGGAGTCGTGAGTCTTTCTCAGCACGCGTATCCTATTTTTAACTCCAGGCTCAGACATAAAGGTGTCAAAATCTCGCTCTATGGCCTTTGACACCCTTCCGGTATAGAAAGGACCTACGGTATTGAGCGATTCTAGCTTAACTCTGCATACGCCCTGCACAAGGCCCAGCACAACGCCGTTTGGCAAGTCCATCACCTTGATCACGCGAGCCACCGTGCCATACACGAAAAGGTCGTCCTGATAGGGCACCTCGGTGTCGTCCACCTGAGCCACCACGGCTATAAGGGGGTGCTTGCTACGACATTTGTTGAACAGGTTGATCGAGTGCTCGCGTCCGGCATGGATAGGCAGCACAGCACCTGGCAGCAGCACGCCAGCCCTCAAAGTAAGCACAGGCAGTTCCTCAGGAACGTCAGAGCTATCCATCAACACATCCACGTCGTCTTCGGACATCACTGGAACCACCTCCATATCGATATTGGGTCCAAGACCCAGGTCTTTCTTCTTCATAGATTTCTGTCAGATAATGTTAATCTCGTTACGTTAGAATTAAGGCAACCTATATATACGCGTAATTTATAAAAAAGTTTCAAAATCTCCGACAAAAAAGCCCCATCCCGAAGAATGGAGCTAAAGATCTAAAATCTAAAACAAATTACTTGCTAGTGTAATTCTATACGCCAAGATTAGTTTTTCTTAGCATATTTCTTGTACTTGCTCATGAACTTATCAACACGTCCGGCGGTGTCAACCAGCTTCAGCTTACCGGTGAAGAATGGGTGGGAGGTGTTGGAGATTTCGAGCTTGATTACTGGGTACTCATTGCCATCGGTGTAAACAACGGTTTCCTTGGTGTTGGCGCAGCTCTTGCTCAGCCACATGGTCTCGTTTGACATATCCTTGAATACTACAAGGCGATAGCTTTCTGGGTGAATTCCTTTTTTCATTTTTCTCTAATTTGCCGTTTAAGCAGTTGTACCTTAAACGATTATGTTAATACTTGAATTATTTTCAGTGATGCAAAGATACAAACTATTTTTGAATCCGCAAAGTTTTTTTTCATTTTTTCGTTTTTTTCTTATCCGTCCTCCCCTATTCATCGATCAATACACTCCTATCGAGTTCATCACGATGCTGGCGCGGCTCTTGTCTATCACCACCCTTAAGGCATCCAGATTCTGCCTACCCGAAGCCTTGCCAAGGTCCACGATCTTCTTGTACCCTACCGTGGTACCCTCGGCCACCCGCTGCCACTTGCCGGCAATCTTGGCCTCCACATGGAATTTCTCTATCCTCTGTCCAAGGGGGATATACTCCTGCAGCACAAGATAATCCACCCATTGCGGCTCCTTCCATTCAAGGGTGACGGTTCCCTGAGTCTTGTCGTCGGACGTGGCCCAATAGGTGTCGTAGTCGGCATCCACCAGGTTGTCCGCATCGAAGAGACGACCTCTACGACTGTCGGCCGTCACCTTGGCATCACGGGCCTTGTTGTGGGCAAACGTCGAACCAACCCATTCGGCCAGCTCCATCAATCGGGCCGAGTCCCGGCTGTCAATCAATCCGCGGTCGTCAGGCGGCACGTTGAGCAGCAGCAGTGCATTGTGGCCCACGCTGTTGAGATAAATCTCCACCAGTTGTTCCAGACTCTTGGGCTCTTCGTTCTGTTTCCAAAACCACCCAGGACGAATAGACACGTCCACCTCGGCCGGAATCCAGGCCTCGCCGTTGTAGTTGCCCCGCCCGAGGGTGTCGGTGTTTGGCGAGTGACCGGGAGCAAAGCCCACCGTATCCAGTCGGCTCCAGCACTCCTCGGGTGCACGGCCCTGCTCGTTGCCCACCCAGCGGCATCCGGGTCCGATGTCGCTGAAGGTGACGGCATGGGGCTGGTTCTTGGCCACCTGGGCATTGAA